>DATCWN010000187.1:0-5402 GCA_036566285.1 Hanamia sp. | reverse complement strand
TTGTTTTTGCGAAATGATGATTTCCCAATCTTATACAACATAAAGAGCGAACAATCAAAGCCAATGAAGACGCTTGTCCGGGTTTTAAAAACAAAATTAAACAACCAGGCATCCAGATAAATTATGTTCTAGTGTAAGCCTTATAACTTATTATAACCGGATGAAACAACCATTACTGATGCCAGGGAAAAACAATACGTACGGATGGCGGTGGCTATTCTTTTTTATAGCAGTTCTATTTTTCTTTGTTTCCGGATGTCAATCAAAAACAAAATTGCCAACGATTTTTGAAGCAATGAACGATGCTAAAACCGGCTTACACTTTGCCAATAAACTAACGCCTACACCAGAATTCAATATTTTCAAATACCTCTATTTTTATAATGGCGCGGGCATTGGCGCCGGAGATTTTAACAACGATGGAAAAATAGATCTCTTTTTTGCCGCTAATCAGGGGCAGAATAAATTGTACTTGAACGAAGGTGATTTACAATTCAAAGATGTCACTGAAACGGCTAAAATTCCTAATGATAATGCCTGGTCAACCGGTGTATCTGTGATAGACATTAATAATGATGGCTTACTAGACATTTACATTTGCAGGGTGGGAAAGTATGAAACTCTGAATAGCCAAAATCAATTTCTCATTTGCCAGGGAATTGATAAAAATGGTGTTCCTTTTTATAAAGACGAAGCGCATGAATTTGGCTTGGATTTTAAAGGTTTCTGTACACAAGCTGCTTTTTTTGATTACGATGGCGACGGGGATCTTGATATGTATTTATTAGACCACAGTATTCATCAGAATGGCACTTTCGGCATCAGGCAGAAATTATTGGCAACAAAAAATTCATATTCCGGCGATCACATTTTTAGGAATAATGGTAACAATACTTTTACTGAGGTTACCCAACAAACCGGAATTCACAGCTCTGTTTTGGGATATGGCCTAGGCATTTGTGTATCGGATATAGATATGGATGGCTACCCGGATATTTATGTAGGAAACGATTTTCATGAAAATGATTACATGTACATCAACCAGCATAACGGAACTTTTAAAGAAGACCTTACCAACCGCATTATGCACACCAGCCAGTTTAGCATGGGTGTAGATGTTGCAGACGCTAACAACGATGGCTATTCAGAAATTATTTCTATGGATATGCTGCCGTCAGATCCACAAATTTTAAAAAGATCATTGGGTGAGGATGAATACGATTTATTTTACGAGAAACTCACTTACGGTTATAATTACCAATATACCAGGAATAATTTTCAATTTAACCGGCGTAATGGAAAGTATAGTGAAGTAGGATTGTATTCGGGGATAGATGCTACAGACTGGTCATGGGCGCCACTTTTTATGGATTTTGATAATGATGGAATGAAAGACCTTTTTATTTCAAACGGCATTACAAAAAGATTAAATGATATTGATTATGTCAGTTATGTTTCCGGAAAAGCGCTCCAGTCAAAGATAAATACGGGTAAACTTAATGACAATGATATGGGGATGATTGATAAATTCCCTCAGACAAAAATACCCAACCGGTTTTTTAGAAATAACGGGGATTTGGTTTTTGAAGATATTGCCAACCGGATTGATGGGAATACGCCTTCTTATTCTAATGGAGCCGTGTATGCTGATTTAGATAATGATGGAGACCTTGATGTGGTGGTCAATAATGTGGATGAACCCGTAACATTATACCGGAATAAAACAAATGACGCTCAAGCAAAATCTTTTCTTGAAATTAAATTAAAAGGCGATAAAAAAAATATCAATGCACTTGGCGCCAAAGTATTTGTATATGCAAATGGAGGAGTCAGAACTTATGAAAATTATCCCGTGCGCGGCTTTATGTCGAGCATGCAGGTGCCCATTCATATTGGTTTAGATAAAACCAAAGTGGATTCCATTTTACTTGTTTGGCCTGATAACACGTACCAGCCTATCCCACATTCAAAAGGCAACTCTCTTATAACTATAAATTATAAAAAGAATCTTCCAAAATTCAATTATGAAAATGTAACTACCCATTGGAAAAATACGACCAGTCCCGTAGAAGACGTTACTTCAAAAACTAATCTTTTTTATAAACATGAGGAAAATGCCTTCCAGGAATTCAACCGCGAGCCGTTAATTCCTCACATGCTTTCAACAGAAGGGCCGGCATTGGCAGTGTCGGACATCAATCATGACAGGCTACAGGACGTTTTTATCGGTTCTTCAAAATGGAAAAAACCCATTCTTTTTCTGCAACAACCTTCCGGCAAATTTTTAAAAGCTGAACAACCAGATCTTGATAAAGACAGTATTTATGAAGATGTAGGTGCATGCTTTGCTGATGTAAATAATGATGGCTCTCCTGATCTTGTTGTTGCCAGTGGTGGAAATGAATTTTATGGTAAAGATGTTCACCTATCGCCAAGAGTTTACCTGAATGATGGAAAAGGAAATTTACATAAACGGGAGAATGCATTTGACAATCTGTTTGTAAATGCATCGTGCGTGGTTTCATATGATTTTAACGGCGATGGTAATATTGATTTGTTTATTGGTGGAAGATCTGTGCCCTGGGATTATGGGCAAATACCGCAATCCTATTTATTGCAAAATGATGGAACTGGAAAATTTAAAGATGTAACGGAAAAGTATGCGAAAGGTTTATCTCATATAGGCTTCGTAACTTCTGCCTTGTGGTATGATATTGATAAAGATGATGATAATGATTTGATCCTTACTTCAGAATGGGGCGGCATTGTTGCTTTTATAAATAACCATGGAACGTTTACCAAAAAAATGCTTACTGAAAAAAAAGGTTGGTGGAATTTTGTTCTTCCCGTTGATATAAATAATGACGGAAATATAGATTTGATAGCAGGCAACTTAGGACTGAACAGCCGCCTGAAAGCTTCCGAAAAAGAGCCGGTTAGAATGTACTATAATGATTTTGATGATAATGGGAAAAAGGAACAGGTGCTGACTTATTATTTAGGGGGTAAAGAAATTGAATTTGCCAATAAAGGGGAGTTGGAAAAACAAATTCCAATTATTAAAAAACGATTTTTATATGCGCAGGATTTTGCAAAGGCTTCACCAGAAGCAATCTTTACCGAAGGGAAATTAGAGAAAGCGGATATATTAACTGCTAATTACTTTTCAAATGCTATTTTACTTAATGACGGAAAATTAAATTTCTCTGTACAGGCTATGCCCTGGCAGGCACAATTATCAACTTATAAGGATGCAGTAACAGTAGATGCAAATGGAGATGATTTACCTGATATTTTATTGGTTGGAAATTATTATGAAAATAATATTCAGATGGGAAGGTATGACGCAGATTTTGGAACCATTTTAATAAACCGGGGCAATGGAAAATTTGAACCTGAAAATTTGAATGGCCTGGTAATTAAAGGCCAGGTTCGGCACATCCAAAAAATAAATATTGGCAAAAAAGAAGCCTTTATTCTTGTCAGAAATAATGATAGTACTATGGTAATTCAATTTAAAAAATAATGGGGAAATTTTAAAATTCTAATTCTCTTTTCTAAAAAATCTATTTGAAAAAAAGCGATATGGACTACGGCACAGGTGTATAAATTCTTGTTATCCATTTTAATGTATCCGGCTCCTCAGTTCTGTTTGTTACAAGTGATTGGAAAGGAATTGCCATTGCGGTTTTTTGATAATCGGCTATATAAATTTCCATCTGGTGTAAAGCCTCATTGATGGCATAAGTTCCACCTTTTACTTCACCGCCCAATACTTTCCATGGTACAAAACGACTGAAGAATATTTTACCATTCCCCGCAAGCTGCTTGTTTACAGGAATCGCTACCATTGTTTCAAACTTTCCATCCTTTAATTTTCTTACATTAAGCATAGGAAAATTATTTTCTTGGGCGCCTTCATTTTTAATATAGTCTTTTAAGCTCCCGATTAATTTATAAATATCAGATGTGGATGGATAGCTTATCTGCATTCTTTTTATAGCAACCATTGTTGAGTCTTTTGACATGCTAACATGAAAATTGACACCATAAATATTTTTTTTATTTTCCAGGAACAAACGAAGTTTGTAAAAAATAAAAGTCATATTGCTCTTAATACTTTCTGCCTTCCGGTAATTTAATATTCTGGCAACGGGATTTATACTTGCGAACAGAGTGCATTTCCATTCTAAAATAACTGAGTCTGGATTTATTCTTATGATATTGATTCTGCTCATAACCGAAGTATTCTTATCCTTTATAGATACTTCAACCGAGTTGTAAAATTTATTCGTTAGATGGTATTTATATCCGTTATAAAAAAAATGGTTTTCAACAAGAGTGTTTTTGAGGCTATCTTTATTTAGCCACCATTTTTCCCAGGCACTTTGATCACTTAGAATTCTGAACGCTCCGTTTGCATTGCAATTCACATACTCAATTTTTGAAATTATTAATTTCCCAGGAATAAAAATGTAAGTGCAAACCAATACCAGCATACAGCAGGCTAAAAGAAAAATAATAAATTTCTTCATCTTTCCAAATGGTTATTATCGTGCAATAATAAAGAAGGAATACCTATTGAGAATAATTTTTTTTCGTAAAAAAATATTCATTTGCTCTGTAGCAAAATGTTGATTTGAAAAGTCCTTTTTGCTAACATAAAAAGGTAATTACTCTAACATAAAAAAGTAATTACTTAAGGCGAGATACAAAGCCGCGGTTTTGCTGATCCTGAATTTTAAAATATGATTAGCAGAAGGCAGTATAATCACCGCAACATTCTTATATTATAAGTTATAAGCAGTCTCCTGTCGGAGATCTTCAATAGTAGTATATAAACTAACTACATTTTGCGGAAAATTTTCTTATGGCTGTCTATGCAAATTTTGTTGATTAATGGAAACTATATACTGCGTTTTACACGAAGTAAAAAGGGAGGCATATCGTAACTAAATCAAAATATTTTACATATCAAATTTTTAATTTTTATTCATCATATATACATGATTGTTAGATTATATCTTTTTACTAACCGAATTAAAGAGGTATTTTAATTTTACTTCTAATTTTTGACAGTGTCAATTTTTTGCTTAGGTGGATAAGTTTTAAAATAATTATTAAAAAAAACAACCTTTTTTTTAATAATAATTTGTAGCTTTCTTTATGAATTTTTGTTAGCACTTATTAAAACTATTTAATATGAAACAAAAACTCCTACTCAGTAGCCTTCTGGCTTTATTTTGCTTTTTTCAATCAATTTCCCAACAACGAACTATAACCGGAACCGTAACTTCAAATGAGGGAACTCCTTTAGTGGATGCATCAGTAACAGTTGTGGGCCAGACCACAGGTGTACGAACTGGTACAGACGGTACTTTTTCCATCAATGTTCCTGCAAG
>DATCWN010000495.1:0-3261 GCA_036566285.1 Hanamia sp. | reverse complement strand
CTCTTCAATAGTATTGATAGGCTTACAGCCACGGGGAATATTTTTAGCAGATAAAATTTTTAATCAGCTAAAAAAAATAAAACCTGAACAGCATTTCCCCTATGGAAAATTAGACATTACTTTTTACCGCGATGATATTCGTAAAGAATTACGAGAAGCCAACCAGACTGATATTACTTTTTCCATTGAAGATAAAAAGGTAATTCTCATTGATGACGTTTTATATACCGGAAGAACTATTCGCGCTGCTTTAGATGCTTTATTATCTTTTGGCCGGCCCAAAAAAGTAGAGCTTTGTGTTTTAATTAATCGCCGCTACAGCCGGGAACTTCCCATACAACCTGATTATTGCGGAAAGTCCATTGATTCCATTATCTCGCAAAAAGTAAAAGTAGAGTGGGATAAGGAAGAGGTGAATTTGTACTAAAAATTCCCAATAAATCTCATTAATTTTCAGATTATGAAAATGAATGTTATAAGTTTTTCCGCATTGAAAAAAGATTTCAAATCTACTTTTGATAAAGTAAGCAACGATAAAGAGATAGTTATCGTTTCAAAAAATAAAAAAAGAAATGTTGTTTTAATTTCTCTTAAAGACTACAACTCCATACAGGAAACTTTCTATTTATTGAGCACTGAAAAAAATAGAAAAAGATTAGAGGAATCAATCAATGAAATTAAGGAAGGGAAGTTCTACTCTCATTTATTAATTGAGGATTAATTCAATGCAGATTTCATTATTAAGGATTCAGAAATAATATTGTCGCAGTTTTTTTTACTTAAATGAATTGATTGCGGAACATTATCTTTTGCTCATTAATTTTTTTCATTTAGCTTTGACCTTTAATGCAACTTTCCACAAAACATCTTCTCGGCATTAAAGAATTGCTCCTCAGTGATATTGAATTAATTCTTTCTACAGCCCAACAATTTAAAGAAGTATTACAGCGGCCCATTAAAAAAGTGCCCTCTTTACGTGATACCACCATTGTCAATTTATTTTACGAAAACTCTACACGAACGAGAATTTCTTTTGAGCTTGCGGAGAAAAGATTGAGCGCCGATACGCTTAATTTTTCTGCTTCAGGGTCTTCCGTTTCCAAAGGAGAAACCTTATTGGATACGGTAAATAATATTCTTTCCATGAAAGTGGATATGGTAGTGATGAGGCATAGCGCCAGTGGTGCACCTCATTTTTTGGCCAAACATATTCCCGTCGCAATTGTGAATGCCGGTGATGGTATTAATGAACATCCCACACAGGCACTCTTAGACGCTTTTTCAATAAAAGAAAAGCTGGGAAAACTGGAAGGAAAGAAAATAGTTATCGTAGGTGATATTATGCACTCGCGAGTGGCACTCAGTAATATTTATTTATTAAAAAAAGCCGGTGCCGAAGTAATGGTGGCCGGGCCGCCTACTTTAATTCCGAAACACATAAGCAAAGCGTTTGATATTCGCGTAGAATACAATCTTAAAAAAGCATTGCAATGGTGCGATGTTGCCAATATTCTCCGCATACAATTAGAAAGACAAAGCCAGGTTTTATTTTCTTCTTTAAGAGAATACAACCTTGCTTATGGAGTCAATAAGAAACTATTAGACAGCCTTGAAAAAGAAATTGCCATCATGCATCCCGGCCCTATCAATAGAGGAGTGGAAATGGACAGCGATGTTGCGGATTCGAAACAATCCATTATTTTACAACAGGTAGAAAATGGGGTAGCGGTAAGAATGGCTGTGCTATATTTACTGAGTAATAAACAAAATTTTAATTAGGTCTTATCTTCAATAAAAATACCGGTTTTTTTATGGAAAGAATTTGCTTATTCCCCGGAACCTTTGACCCTGTTACGTTTGGTCATACTGATATTATTAACCGGGCGCTTCCATTATTTGATAAATTATATATTGGTCTGGGAAGAAACAGTAGCAAAGTTCCCATGTTTTCAGAGGAACAAAGATTAGAATGGCTTCAATTGATTTACAAAGATGAGCCTAAAATTGGAGTACTTGCTTATGACGGGCTGACGGTTGATTGCTGTAAAAGTGTAGGCGCTAATTTTATTTTAAGAGGCATACGTTACGTAAACGATTTTGAATATGAAAAAGCCATTGCCGATATGAACCGAAGCCTTGAAAATAGTGTTGAGTCTATTTTTCTTACCTGTCTTCCCAAATATACTTCTATAGCCAGCACTTTGATAAGAGATGTACTCCGTAATGGAGGAGACGTTTCTCAATTTTTGCCTGAGGTGGTGAATAGTGCTTTGAAGATAAATGGTTGAATGGTTAATTAGTTAACTGGTTAATTGGTTTATTGGTTGCTACTTGATACTTGCTACTCAATTTTTAATTCTTAATTAAAATGTCTATCTGGTTTAATAAAGATATTTCCCTTGATAAGATCAGCCAATATGGTAAGAACACCATGTCTGAATTTGTCGGTTTGAAATGGGTTGAAATTGGCGATGATTTTTTAAAATTATCAATGCCCGTAAATGCTACCACGAAGCAACCTTATGGTTTTTTACATGGCGGCGCATCATGTGTGCTTGCAGAAACGATTGGCAGTATTGGTTCTGCCCTGGTAATTGATATGGAAAAATATTATTGTGTTGGTCTCGAAATCAATGCCAATCATTTAAGAAGCGTGAGTGAGGGTGTAGTAACTGCCACAGCAAAACCTTTGCATTTAGGAAAATCCACCCACGTTTGGGATATTAAAATCTATGACGATAAAGAAAGATTATTTTGCGTAAGCCGGTTGACGGTTGCGATTATTCCAATTAAAAATAACACGCAGGCCTCCTAAGCTTTTGAAAAACATCCAAACTTGTTTATGCGTGTTTTAATACATCAATAATCGAAGGGAAAGTATTGGAAATATATTTTACTAAATCTTCTTTTTGTACCCATTTAATTTCAGTTATATCCTCCTCTGTTTGCGGTGTTACATTTTCATCATCCGTTACCTTCATAGTAAACCAATGAGATTCTTTTAAAATGTGGGTGCCAAATTGAATGTAAGTATGATAGGTAGTCTCAATTTGCTTTCCCAATTTAATTTGTTTTAATCCTGTTTCTTCCTGTACTTCTCTTTGAGCGCATTGCTCTATGGTTTCGTTGTCTTCCAGTTTTCCTTTGGGAAGATCCCATTTTCCCCTTCTGGAAATGAGCAATATTTCTCCGCTTTTATTTTTTATTAAACCACCACCTGCTTTTATTAAAGTGAAATGTTTAAAAAAAACATTTTTTAAT
>DATCWN010000464.1:0-5009 GCA_036566285.1 Hanamia sp. | reverse complement strand
TATTCCATTCTGTATTCATCCGAAATCATTCCTCATTTAATTGAATGGTATTTTAATAAAACATTTACTTTTGTTCTAAATAGTAGGATTTAGTGCTTATGGCTTTTCTGATTCAATAGCTGCTGCTTCGAATTCCAAAACATCCAGTTAAAAAGAAGTTCCTTCTTTCCAATTCCTTGCCTTGAGGTTCAATTACAGCAATCTTATCTTTTGTTGAATGGTTTTAATAGCCGAGATACTTAAACCCCTTTGTGGAATATTAATAGATGAATTTAAAATATAAATACTGATATAATGAAAAAAGTCTTATTGGGATTGGGGCTAATTATAGGCCTTTCTTTTCCTTCCTGTACAAAAGAAAAAGTTTCTCCAACAATCTCTGATCAAATAACACTGGAATTGCAGAAGGTAATTAAAGCCAATGGCATTGATAGAATTATTGCCTGGGATGACAAGGGGGGATTTCCAACTAATATACCAACAACACTTGGAACCAGTTGGTCATTTTCTAATGGGTTTATTACCATTGGTGGCTATGGGTTTAATCCTCAATCCTACTGGAGAAATCTGTTATATTTAGATAGCTATGAGATCTCAAATGTATTATTAGGTAATGGCACAACACCTGTTGCGTTAATTTTGCATTTCAAGAGTTAATGGATTCTAAGCTATCGGGTAGAATGCAGCCTGGGCTTGATTGCAGGGTAGAATTGAACAATTGAGTAATTGAAAGAGAAATAAATTCTTTTTATTTTATGAAAATGACCAGCCTTTAATACTTCCCAAATTATTTTACAAGGCGCGGTAATCTGAGGCTCTTCCTTTTTTGCATAAAGGAAACCTGTTCCCAATAGAAAGTTCAGGATTTGTACTTTTGCACGCGAAGAATAGAATTAAATATGCTGACTGCAATTATTGGAACCATTTTGTTTATTTTGGTTGGAGCTACCTTAAGCCTTTTAGGAGGTGGAGGTTCAATTCTGACCGTACCTGTTTTGGTATATGTTTTTGGCATCGAACCTCATTTAGCAACGTCGTACTCAATGTTTTTAGTGGGAACCGGGAATTGGGTGGCTGCTATAGACAGCATGAAAAAGAAGATTGTCCTCTACAAACAGGGATTATACTTTGCAATCCCTGGTTTGATTGTTACATTTATGGTTCGCCGTTTTGTTCTTCCTTATCTGCCTGATTATCTGGTGCGGACGCCCCATTTAGCGATTACACGAGGAAACGGGATTATGCTCCTTTTTGCTGTATTGATGTTGGTAGCGGCGATCAAATCTTTAAGAGGAAGAAATGCACCCGGAGACATCTTGCCTAATCATTACAACTATAAAATTATTGCATTACAAGGATTAGGTGTAGGCCTTGTAACGGGGTTGGTGGGCGCCGGTGGAGGCTTCCTGATTATTCCGGCGTTGGTTTTCACCTCAAAAGTTCCGATGAAAAATGCAGTTGCTACCTCATTAATGATTATTGGGATTACTACAACACTTGGTTTTTTGGGCGATTTTAATCCTTCGATACATATTAATTGGGGCTTTCTGTTATATTACACTGCCATTGCCTTGATTGGAGTTTTGATAGCCAATCATTACAAGGATCGGTTTAGCAATAAGTTCTTAAGATTAGCCTTTGGATATTTGATTTTAGTTTTATCCTTATTTATTTTCTACACAGAAGGTAGCAAAATTAATTTCAACTTAGAAGCTCCGCAGGCGATGCTACACCTTTTGACAAAATAATTGGTGAATCAGCTGAAAAAGCAGATCTAATGCCTCAGAGTCTTCAAAAAATAGGTAATTTTAAGTCAAATATATGACTGTTGTCCACCCGGAAGGCTGTAATCATAAAGTTAAGATGATGAATCAGAAAAGACCCAAACTAAGGGTTAGACCACAAAAAGAAGATAAGTTGCTGGAAATTGCAGGCTGGATAGTTATATTGGGAACCTGGCTTTTAGTAGTACTTTCCTATGCGGGTCTGCCAGATAAAATCCCTGCATATTATGATTTCGGTGGAGATGTGGCAGCCTGGGGTGGCAAAGTGCGAATTTTTATTTTACCCATCCTTTCTACAATTTTGCTATTGATTATTACCTATTTTAATTTTCATCCTCATTTGTTGAACTATCCTGTCAACATTGATGCTAAAAATGCCTTTAAACACTATTTTGTTGCAGTGAGATTCAACCGTTATGTGAAGCTGTTAATTGCACTGATCTTTTTTATTGTAACCCTGCGCACGATTGAAATGGCTCATGGACATCCGGGGAAAATAGGTTTTTGGTCCATTCCGATTATCCTGATCATTTTTGTTTTCCCAATGGCAACCCTCTTAATTTATTTGTTCAATAAAGACCGGCTTGATAAGGAAGTTCATTAGCCTGCCCGATAAAAGAAATTGACTCCAAAAGGGATTATTGGACCTATGAAAAACTTCTTCTTTAACAATTTCCAAACCAATGGCCTCAGCGGAAAATTAAGGTGATACCAATTTGTAAATAACCTTCAAATACTTTCGGAAAATCATTTTTGTTCCCATTTAATTTTTCTTACAAATAACAGACTACCTGTTTTTATAATATTCATCTGGAGTACTTGTGTTAGGTACGGGCAAATTGTAATAAAATAAATCGGGCAAATCCTGCTGATTAATAATTTCTCAAACAGTCCTGTTTATTCATTGAATTTTACCCTTCTTTACTTTTGAATTTGCGTTTGCTTTCCCTACCTTTGCAGCCTTAAAAAATACATAAATTATGGTTGACATAAAACCCGATGAAATTTCGGCAATACTCCGAAGCCAGCTTAGCAATTTTAATGTGGAAGCAAACCTTGAAGAAGTAGGTACCGTACTACAGGTTGGTGATGGTATCGCCCGTATTTATGGTTTGAACAATGTGAGTTCCGGTGAACTGGTAGAGTTTGAAAATGGGGTAAAAGCTATTGCACTAAACCTTGAAGAAGACAATGTGGGCGTGGTTTTGATGGGTGACAGCGGAGATATAAAAGAAGGCGCTACCGTAAAACGCACCGGCAAAATCGCTTCTATAAAAGTTGGCGACGGACTTGCAGGTCGTGTTATCAATACCCTGGGCGATCCTATTGACGGAAGAGGCCCAATCACGGGCGAGCTTTATGAAATGCCTTTGGAAAGAAAAGCCCCAGGTGTAATCTTTCGTGAGCCTGTAAAGCAACCTTTACAAACCGGCATCAAAGCGATTGATGCCATGATCCCCATCGGGCGTGGACAGCGTGAATTGGTAATCGGCGATCGTCAAACCGGTAAAAGCGCCATCTGTGTGGATACCATTATTAATCAAAAAGAATTCTATAAAGCGGGGAATCCTGTTTATTGTATATATGTAGCCATCGGCCAAAAAGCTTCAACCATTGCCAACGTAATGAAAGTATTGGAAGATAATGGCGCTATGGAATATACCACTATCGTGGCAGCTTCGGCTTCAGAGCCGGCTCCGCTACAGTTCTACGCTCCGTTTGCAGGTGCAGCCATTGGTGAATTTTTCCGCGATACCGGACGCTCTGCTTTAATTATTTATGACGATTTAAGTAAACAGGCGGTGGCTTATCGGGAGGTTTCTCTTTTACTAAGAAGACCTCCGGGACGTGAAGCTTATCCTGGTGATGTGTTCTATTTGCATAGTCGTTTATTAGAAAGAGCTGCCAAGATTATTTCTAATGATAGCATGGCAAAAAAGATGAACGATCTTCCTCAGAATATTTTGCACCTGGTAAAAGGCGGCGGATCATTAACGGCTTTACCAATCATTGAAACACAGGCTGGTGACGTTTCTGCATACATTCCTACCAACGTAATTTCCATTACTGACGGACAAATATTCCTGGAAGGAACTTTGTTTAACGCAGGTATCAGGCCGGCGATCAACGTGGGTATTTCTGTAAGCCGCGTGGGTGGTAATGCGCAGATCAAATCCATGAAAAAAGTGGCCGGTACTTTAAAATTAGAGCAGGCTTCTTACCGCGAACTGGAAGCGTTTTCTAAGTTTGGAGGAGATCTTGATGCCGCTACCAAAGCCATTTTGGAAAAAGGCGCCAGGAACGTGGAGATATTGAAACAACCACAGTTTACTCCATATTCTGTGGAGAAGCAGGTGGCCATTATTTACCTCGGTACCTTCGGATTGATCTCTAAAGTACCTGTAAAACATGTACAGGCTTTTGAAGAACAGTTTTTATTAGAAATGGAAAATAAATTACCTGATGTGCTTCATGAATTTAAGAAAGGAAACTTGCCTGAAGATGGTATCAAAAGAATGGTGGAACTGGCAAATGAAATTTCTCATCAGTTCAAATAAATAAAGTTTTTTGAATTTATACTTGGGGAGAATTTTTTCTCCCTTTTTTTATGGGTTGATTATACGAATTTAGAAGAAGGATTACACGAATTGGAGGCGGTAATTACACGAATTATTTTTAACCTCCGAATGGAATTTACCACTTATTTAAATTATGAAAATCACAACAATTTCTACGGATATTGAAATGTTTCGATAGAGATTATTAAGTAAATTTGGAGTTAATAAATTAGGAAATGCCGATATCAATTATTTTTATTTCGTTACTATTTATGGGCCTTGGAATGCTGGTGCAGGCCCGTCTTAAAAGCAAATTTAAAGCATACAGCCAGGTGCCCACCAGCAGTGGACTCAGTGGAAAAGAAATCGCTGAAAGGATGCTGCAGGATAATGGAATTCATGATGTAAGCGTGGTTTCTGTACAAGGATTTTTGAGCGATCATTATGATCCTTCAAAGAAGACCGTAAATCTGAGTCCTGATGTGTATGCCGGGCGCAATGTTTCTGCAGCCGCTGTAGCCGCACATGAATGCGGTCATGCGGTGCAGCATGCCACTGCCTATTCCATGCTTTCTTTAAGAAGTGCCTTAGTGCCAGTTGTACAAATCAGTACCAATCTTTCACAATGGGTTATTTTAATTGGCCTTGGCCTTTTTAGTTTTGGTGG
>DATCWN010000449.1:0-4193 GCA_036566285.1 Hanamia sp. | reverse complement strand
GGCACACAGATCCAGTGTATGGCTTCATTGGTTTTATTTTGATGGCTTTCACCATATTCTTTCAACCATTGATTAACCGTTCTCATGATGTATGATTTGAAAGATTAAATGTAATGATATTTTGCAAAACAGCCAGCCATAGTCATCTTCAACATTTACCGCGATAAAGCTCTTTTGGAAAACTACTTTATTATCATCAACCGATGTACTGACCTCTGTCGTCGTTTGCCGGTGTTCATCAAAACAAAACGCTAAATCCTTTCTATAAAAAATTATAGAAACACTACAATTATGTAACTTTGGCGCCCTGTCATTTTGGCTAAAGAAACTTTTCTGCATAAAATTTGACTCGATAACGTTTATATTATTTTCAATTTAACCTAATCTTTATATGGCTGGCTTTCTCTCTCTGCTTTTCGGTGGCAATAAAAGTGAAAAAGATGTAAAGGTCTTAAGGCCTTATATCGGAAAAATAAATGCTTTTTTTGATCAATATCAATCTATTTCAAATGATGAGCTGCGCAATAAAACAGTTGATTTTCGTACACGCATCAAAGAGTATTTAAAAGATATTGACGATGAAATAGAGTCAAGAAAAAAGGAAGCGGAGGTATTGGATTCCGCAGACATTTCCGGTCGCGATGCTATTTACCAGGGCATTGATGCGATGCGCAAGGATCGTGATAAAAAACTGGAAGAGGTTTTAATGGATATTTTACCCGAGGCCTTTGCCGTGGTAAAAGAAACGGCCCGCAGGTTTAAAGATAATGCCGAGCTGGAATCTACCGCTACTGAATTGGATAAAACCTTTAGCCTTACTAAAAAATACATAACCATAGATGGCGATAAAGCTATTTATAAAAATAAATGGATAGCCGGCGGTACAGAAATAACCTGGAACATGGTGCACTATGATGTGCAGCTTATCGGCGGTATTGTTTTGCACCAGGGGAAAATTGCAGAGATGGCTACTGGTGAAGGTAAAACGCTGGTTTCCACATTACCTGCTTATCTCAATGCACTGGCCGGACATGGTGTACACATTGTAACCGTGAATGATTACCTGGCCCGTCGTGATAGCGAATGGAACGGAACTATATTTGAGTGGCTTGGTCTTACCGTGGATTGTATAGATAAACATCAGCCTAATAGCGAAGAGCGCCGCAAGGCTTATGCGAGCGATATTATTTATGGTACCAATAATGAATTTGGCTTTGATTACCTGCGTGATAATATGGTGCATTCGCCCGATGAAATGGTTCAGGGCAAACATCATTTTGCCATGGTGGATGAAGTAGATAGTGTATTGATAGATGATGCGAGAACTCCTTTAATTATTTCCGGGCCTATACCTCGCGGCGATCAGCAGGAGTTTGATCAGTTGAAACCACGCGTTGAAAAGATTGTAGAAGTTCAAAGAAAAGTAACCAATAATTTTTTAATTGAAGCAAAGAAAAAAATAGCCGAGGGTAATGATGATCCTAAGGATGGCGGTCTTGCATTGTTCCGCGCACATCGTGGACTTCCGAAAAGTAGTGCCCTCATAAAATATCTGAGCGAACCGGGTATGAAGGTAAAGCTTCAAAAGGCTGAAAACCATTACCTCGCCGATCAGCAGAAGAATATGCACATCGTGGATGATGAGCTTTATTTTGTGATTGATGAAAAGAACAACCAGGTTCAATTGACTGATAAAGGAATTGCATTGATCACTGGTTCGGGGGAAGACCCTGAATTCTTTATCATGCCTGACATTGGTGTAAAGCTTTCTGAAATAGAAAAAAGCAACGCCACTCCCGAAGAGAAATTAGAGCAAAAAGAAACTCTCTTAAATGATTATTCTATAAAGGCCGAAAGGATTCACACGGTTACTCAATTATTAAAAGCCTATACCCTTTTTGAAAACGATGTGGAATATGTGGTTATTGATGGTCAGGTAAAAATAGTGGATGAGCAAACCGGCCGTATCATGGAAGGCCGCCGTTATTCGGATGGACTGCACCAGGCCATTGAAGCAAAAGAAAATGTGAAGATAGAAAGCGCTACGCAAACGTACGCCACCATTACCTTGCAGAACTACTTCAGAATGTATCACAAGCTTGCCGGTATGACCGGTACTGCGGAAACAGAAGCCGCTGAGTTCTGGGATATTTACAAACTCGATGTGGTTTCCATTCCTACCAACGTGCCGGTTATAAGAGAAGATGTGCAGGACCTGGTGTTTAAAACCAAGCGTGAAAAGTTTAAAGCAGTTATTGAAGAAATAGAAAAAATGAGTGCAGAAGGGAGGCCAATATTGGTAGGTACTACCTCTGTGGAAGTAAGTGAATTGCTCAGCAGAATGATGAAGCAAAAAGGCCTGGCGCATAATGTACTAAATGCAAAACAACATGCTAAGGAAGCACAGGTAGTGGCCGAAGCGGGATTAGCAGGGGCCGTTACCATCGCTACCAACATGGCAGGACGTGGTACGGATATTAAACTGGGGCCTGGCGTGAAAGAAGCAGGTGGCCTGGCAATCTTAGGAACAGAAAGACATGAGAGTCGTCGTGTGGACAGGCAGTTGCGTGGTCGCGCGGGCAGGCAGGGCGACCCCGGATCTTCTAAATTCTTCGTATCGCTGGAAGATGATTTAATGCGCATGTTTGGCAGTGAACGAATAGCTTCCCTGATGGATAGAATGGGCTACAAGGAAGGCGAGGTAATTCAGCACAATATGATCTCAAAAAGTATTGAGCGCGCCCAAAAGAAAGTGGAAGAAAATAACTTCGGTATAAGAAAGAGATTGCTGGAATACGATGATGTGATGAATAAGCAGCGTAACGTTATTTACGGAAAACGCAACCATGCTTTATTTGGAGAAAGGCTGGCGCTTGATCTTGATAATGCATTTTATTCCGTGGCGGAAGGCATCATTAATTCGGGCAAAGAAATGAACAATCACGAAGATTTCAAGCTTGCGGCGATTGTAAATTTTGGTATTGATACGAGTATCACAAAAGAAGAATTGGATAAAGAGGACATTAGTGTTTTAGCTAACCGCCTGTATTACGAAGCCAAGGATCGCTACAATGAAAAAAACCGGTTGATGAACCAGCAAACGCTGCCGGTCATTAAAAACATCCGCCGCGACCAGGGCAACCATATCATTAACGTAGCGGTTCCTTTTACCGATGGCAAAAAAGCCATGCAGGCCATTGCCAATCTTGATAAAACCATTGAAACCAATGGCGCGGAACTTACCAACGCACTGGAACGCAATATTACGCTGGCCCTTATTGATGATGCCTGGAAAGAACATTTGCGCGCTATGGATGATCTGCGGCATAGTGTACAAACTGCCGGTTATGAGCAAAAGGATCCTTTGGTTATTTACAAGATTGAAGCCTTCGGCGCCTTTAAACAAATGGACGACCAGGTAAATAAAGATATTGTAAGCTTCCTGGCGCATTGCGTTATTCCTTCAGAACAAAACCAGCCGACCAGAATTACCGAAGAAAAGAGAAGAAAAACCGACATGAGCAAAATGCGTCAGCGCAAAGAAGAATTTGTAGGCGCAGGCGGTGGCCCCGAATATCTTTCGCAGGAGAATGAATACAACGATCCCTCAGAAAATATAAAACAGGAACCCATAAGAGTAGGGCCAAAAGTAGGACGCAACGATCCTTGTCCTTGTGGTAGCGGTAAAAAATATAAGAACTGCCATGGAAAAGAGTAAGGATTTACTTCCTGATTTTCTTTATAAATAAAAAGAAAATAAATTTTTTAAAGGAGACTGTCTCAAAAGGACGGTCTCTTTTTATTTTAATGAAGTACGGAGTTGGTTGGTTAAAGGGTTGATTAGTTAATTGGTGAAATGGAAGAAGCCATTATCCCTATGAGGTGAAAATATATCGCGATGCCCTCAGAATAGATAGCAATGATGTGAAATCAGGCAATAAGGCTCTCAAATTATCTGTATAGGCTTCCAAAAGAGAGGAAAATGGTTTCAGGATGATAAGAAAAGACAATCGTACTGAAAGAAATGAGGTTTAAACATAAAGAAAATCTATTCAAACCTAAAGAAAACTTATTCAAACATAAAGAAAACCTATTCAAACATAAAGAAATCTAATTCAAACATAAAGAAAATCTATTCAAACATAAAGAAATCTAATTCAAACATAAAGAAATCATGTTTGATTATGAAGAAA
>DATCWN010000409.1:0-9116 GCA_036566285.1 Hanamia sp. | reverse complement strand
TATAGATCGTTTGGTAATAAATGTGGCGGGCAGTATCACAGCCGCCGGCGGCACTGCCCTGGAAGTGTTGGAACGATCACCGGGAGTGATAGTAGATCGCCAAAACAATTCAGTGGTGGTGAATGGAAAAAACGGGGTGGTGATTATGATCAATGGCAAAATAAGCCGTGTTCCTATTGCATCTGTTATACAAATGCTGGATGGCATGAATTCTGATAACATTGAGAAAATTGAAATTATAACTACCCCGCCCGCCAATTTTGATGCGGAAGGCAATGCCGGGTATATCAATATTGTTTTAAAAAATACCAACCAGTATGGAACCAACGGCTCTTATTCCGCAACAATAGGATATAATAAAAAGATGCAAACGGCAGCGAGCCTTAACTTCAATCACCGCAAAGAAAAACTGAACCTTTATGGCGGTTATTCATTTTCAAGAAGAGGTAATTTCACACCTCTCTTATCATTTTATCATAAAGTGGTTTACCAGGGCAAAGCCCATGAAATTTTTACTGATTCGCACAGGGATGGCCGTCGAACGGTACATGATGGTAGATTCGGTGTGGACTATCAACTAGGTAAAAAAACGGTTATTGGTTTCCTCGCTACTTATGACGATAACAATTGGACAATGAATGCCCGCAATACAAGCAATATAACAACCAACGGGGTGCCGGATACCAGCATACTTATTGCCAATGACGAAGTAAACCACTGGCTTAATTATGGCGCTAACATCAACCTGCAGCACGATTACTCGGCCACTGAAAAACTTACTGTAAATGGGGATTATGTATATTATAAAGACAACAATCCGAACCATTATTTGTATTCTTATTTCGACGGAGGTCAGAATTTTCTTTATGATCAAAATACCAAAAGCGGTAAACTTACCCCCATTACATTCTGGATAGTAAGTGCAGATTATTCAAAGAAAATCAGTAAAAAAATACTTTGGGAAGCCGGCCTAAAAGAAACCATTTCCAGGTTCACCAACGAGGTAAGTGTTGAAAGGAAATTACAAAACATTTGGGAGACAGATAAAGAACTTTCAAACAGCGATGAATTAAAAGAAAATATCAGCGCGGCTTACACCTCATTCAGTATGGCTGTCAATGAAAAAACAAATATCAAGCTCGGGTTCCGTTATGAATATACCAGTTCCAAGCTCAGTTCTACAGATGTAAAAAATATTGTGGACCGGCAATATGGAAATTTATTTCCTAGTTTTTTTATTTCCCGTATCCTGGATGAAAACAACTCCCTTAATTTTTCCTATAGCCGCAGAATCACGAGGCCCACTTTCAATGATATGGCTCCATTCGTAATCTTTTTTGATCCGTACACCTTTTTTTCAGGCAACCCGGCTTTGAAGCCAACCATTTCAGATGCTTTAAAAACCGATTATGTATTTAAGAAAATAGTCGTTTCCGTTTTTTATACTTATGAGAAAGACCCTATTACCAATTTCACTCCCCGGGTGGATTCAGCTACTAACAGGCAAACATCAGTTTCCGAAAATCAAAAAAGTAATCAAACAGGCGGCATCAGCCTGTCGCTTCCTGTGAAGATAAGTTCCTGGTGGAATATGCAAAACAATATTACCGGAACCTGGCAAAAGCTAAAAGGAATATATGAGGGAGCAAATTTGGTACTTCAGTATAAAAATGTTTCAATTAACTCCACGCAAAGCTTTAAACTTCCCAAAGACATTTCTATAGAGCTATCAGGCTTTTATAATTCGCCTACCCTGTTTGGTATTTATAAAACGAAGGCATTTGGATGGGTAAACCTGGGTGTTCAAAAAAAGTTGGGTAACAAAGCAGGTACACTCCGTTTTACCATGGATAATCTAACAGGCCCACAAAAGTTTGTATTGTCTTCCAATTTTCCCGAACATAATTTAGTATCCAAAGTCACGCTTTTAATTGAAACTACGACCTACAGGCTTACCTATACCCGGAATTTTGGAAATGAGAAAATAAAAGGAAAAAGAGAGAGGGCAACGGGTTCGGAAGATGAAAAAGGAAGAGTAAACTATTAATTATCCGATACAAAAATTGTTTTTTATTTTTTGCTATAGTGGCGTCTTTACTAAAGTTGACGTTCCGCCAACTACGTCCTCTTTAATGATGAAAAGTTTTAGTTCAGACAAAATACACCGATGATAAAAATCAATAAGCCGGTTTTGCTTTATATTCAACTAAAGAAATTTATTTTTGTAAAGAACCCAATAGAATGGTATGAGAATACTTTTTACTTTCATTATTTTATTTGGTTTCAATTCTTTAGCAGCCGGACAAAGTGAGCAGGATTCCTGTGTGCGCCCAACAATGACTCCATCACAATTACTTGCTTACCGGCAATTTATCTGGGATTCAGTACCCGCTGCCGTGGGTTGGGTTAATGATTACGGTCTCTTATTCAAAAAAGAACAGAAAGATTCTTTGGAAAGACTGATTGCCCGGTTTGAAAAGAAGACAAGTGTGGAAATTATGGTGGTAACTATAGATTCCTTTATGGTGGACAGAAAAAATATTAATGAATTTTCCTACCGGCTTATGAAGTTGTGGGGTATAGGTAAAATCTCAAAAAGTAATGGGATGGTAATCTGTATTTCAAAAGATGAGAAAAAAATTTACATAAGCGCCGATTATGGAATTGATAAATTTATGAGTGAATATGACAGGCAAAAAATCATCAACAAATACTTTATTCCCTTCTATAATAAGGACAATTATTTTGAAGGCACTTTTGCGGGATTGAATGCCATTCAGGATAGAATCATTAAAAAGTGGAAAAAATACAATAAGGAGAATTGATAATTGATAATTGATAATTCTTTTATTGGCTAATCAGCTCATTTTCTCATTTTCTCATTTTCACATTAATTCACATTCTCCCCGGATATAATCTTAAAAACACTTCAAATGCCATCGGATTTTTTCCATACAAAGCATCTAACCTGTCATCTGCATGATACAAACTGAACTGGCTTCCTCCTGCTACTCTTGCTTTACCGATTTTAAATAAATCATAATTGAAACCAAGCGTAAATGCATTCACCGGAAAAACAGCATCATGGCCATACACATTTTCATCTAATACCAACTCTTCCAGGCTCTTTTGCACCCAATCGTATCGCCCGTACAAAGCCAATTTATTTTTTCTCCATTCAGCTTCTACCAAAACAGCATTTTCTCCATCATGGTTTTTTGCTTTATTCATTCCCCAAACTGCCGTCGCATTGAATGTGCCATTATTTTTTAAGGGCAAACTATAAATAGCAGAAGCGGTGGTGCGGTTAATATCTCCGGGATGCAAAGTTTCCGGGTTCTTTAAAAACCCATGCGATACCTGCAAAGCCCAATTATCAGAAGGGTTGTAGGATACTCTTCCACTCCACGAATCGAACCTGGGTTTATCAAAATCATACCTGTGTTCATCCGGTTCCTTTCCTGTAAACGAAGAGCCTTCTATTTTAAAATCACCATACCTAAAGCCTAATGTGGCCACGCCGAAAGTGATATGTGTGGCGTCTATCCAATGGTGTGAGATGGGCGCATCAGGATTGGATAAGGCAGAAGGCCTGTGCATAAAAGCAACCGGCCCAAGAGCAGGCTCGCCCGGATAACCGAGATAAAGAAATACATCCGATTTTTTTGAAAGCGCCTGCGAATAACTAACGGATAATTCGGAAAATAAATCGTGGGGATGCTGCCTGTCCACCAAAGCTTTGTCTTTATAAGTTTCGCCACTTTGAAATAATAAGGGATAACCACCACTGCCTACTGTAAGCGGATCAAGCGACAGCATAGAACTGAAATGAAACAATCCATTTTCACCCACCTTTCTTTGGCCCATAAACATAAGCCAGTTGGGTGCATCAATCATATCATCTCCGCGGGAACCTTCATTAGAAAAATCCTGGTTATTGTACCTGAGAAAAAGACTGCCATGCAACATGTACATCCAGTTTTTTGAATGATACATAGTTCCATACATGGGCGACGCATCAGGCAACCAGGCGGTGCCAGAACCGTTCCTGTTCATGGGAAGGCTTAATGAAAAGGCACTGTTCATTGAAGAATGATCCATGTGATTCATTTCCTTTTTAGTAGTATCCGGTTTGTGCAATGGATTGTCAGCTATCATCGCTTTGGGATGTTTTGTTGTATCCTTTAATATATGATGTTCATGCTGCGCCAATGATACATTGCCCGCCAATAAAATGGCTATTATTAAAACTGTAGTTCTTTTCATTTACCCTCCCTTTTTTTGTAAGCTAATGATTCCAATTACTACGCCAATTCTTCTGCTTTGTAACCTATCTTTTGCAAAGCTTTTATCACCTCGTTTTCGTTGGCGTCATCAGACGTTAGAGTTAGTATTTTCTTTGGATTTTGTATGTCCACTTTCCAGTTATTTTCTCCAACCACTTCATTTAATACCGGTGTTACTTTCGCTATGCAAGAGCCGCACATAATGTTTGTTTTTAATTCTATTGCTTTCATTTTTATATTTTTATTACTCAACAAAATTACTTTAGCAACACTACCGAATGGTACATAATTGAGGAATTGAGTTACATAATTTTTGGAACGTTATCCAGGATGAAAAGAAGTTTTTATTTAATGGCCCCCGTATTTGAACCTCTTTTTTCTCAGATACATTTTCTTATCTAATGAAAAGTTGCCACCGCCATAAATGAGCAGAAAAATTAAAAGCAGAGTCATTGCAAAATCAGTCCGGTATTCATGAGCCATCGGCCAAAATCCTTTATCAAAGAAAATGGGAATTTTAGTAGTAATGAATGCAACCATCATGATGATTAAAAGCGGGATAGCAGCTAATCTTGTCAATAAACCTATCAGTATCAGAATACCGCAAACAATTTCGAAGGCACCGGTGAAATAAGCCCAGAAAGAAGGATCACTAAAACCGATTTTTATGAAACGGCCGGTTCCTACTACATCAGGGAATACATATTTTTGAATACCTTCTGAAAGAAATATTAATCCAACTGCTAAACGGCAAAGAAGTGTAGGGATTTTAGGTGTTCTTATTACGCTAATCATTAGATAATATTATGTGAGATAACCTACTGCAAAAGACGTACGACAAATTTAAACCTTTCCCAAAATTCGTGTTATCACTCTTGATTTGTAATTCATAATTTCCTTCCTTTCAACCTCAAACTATTACTCACCACACTCACAGAACTCAGTGCCATAGCCGCTCCCGCAATCATCGGGTTTAGAAGGAATCCATTGATTGGAAACAATATCCCTGCGGCAATCGGTATTCCGATTACATTGTAAATAAAGGCCCAGAATAAATTTTGCCTGATGGTGGCTACTGTATAACGGGAAAGCTTAATCGCTTTTGGAATCTTTGCAAGGTCAGATGAAATAATAGTCATCTTCGCAACGTCCATGGCAATATCACTTCCCTGGCCCATAGCGATACTGACGTCGGCCTGCGCCAATGCAGTACTGTCGTTGATACCATCGCCCACCATCGCTACTGTTTTTCCCTGTTGCTGTAATTCTTTTACAAAATTGGCTTTATGTTCGGGTAACATCCCGGCCTTGAAATTTTTAATTTCCACCTGGTCAGAAATGGCTTTTGCAGTAGCAGCATTATCGCCCGTAAGCATATACACTTCTATGCCCGCATCCCGCAATTGGCGCACCGCTTCCTTAGATGTTTCTTTTATTTTATCAGCAATAGCAATTACTGCAAGCGCCTGCTTTTCATCAGAAAAATAGATAACTGTTTTTGCTTCCTTAAGCCATTTATCCGCTGATGTTTTTAATGAATCGTCAATAGAAATATGGTTCGCTTGTAAAAGGGGTTCGTTACCCACATAAAATAGTTTTTCATTACTATTGGCCTTTGCACCAAAACCCGTAATGCTTTCAAAGTGATGTACCGGTAAGTAATTTTCCTGTTTCAAATGATTTACCACAGCCTCTGCCAAAGGATGCTCAGATTGCTTTTCTATGGATGCTAATTCAGGCAAATATTTGTCATTATTATTCAGCCAAAGTATATCAGTAACCACGGGTTTGCCTTCTGTAATAGTTCCTGTTTTATCAAGTATAATAGCATTTATTTTCTTAGATAATTCCAGGCTTTCAGCATCTTTAATTAAGATTCCATTTTCAGCGCCTTTGCCAATACCCGCCATGATAGCGGTTGGCGTGGCGAGGCCTAACGCGCATGGACACGCGATAACCAATACCGTAACAAGCGCTAATAAACCATGAGTCAATCCATTATCACCACCAAAAACAATCCAGATAATCAGGCTCAAAACAGCAATACCAATTACCACTGGAACAAATATTGCCGCAATTTTATCTACCAGTTTTTGCACGGGTGCTTTACTGCCCTGTGCCTCCTGTACCATCTTTATAATATGCGCCAACACCGTATCGCCACCCACTTTTTCCGCTACAAACTGAAAGCTTCCTTTCTGATTAATAGTACCTGCAAATACTTTATCGTCTTTAATTTTTTCAACAGGAATGGGCTCTCCGCTAATCATACTTTCATCCACAAAAGAATTGCCTGAATGCACTTTTCCATCCACGGCAATTTTTTCTCCGGGCTTCGCCAAAAGGGTATCGCCCACTTTTACATGGGCAACAGGCATTTCCATCTGGTGGCCGCCTTCATGAACAACCGTAACTGTTTTTGGTTGTAAGCCTATCAATTTTTTTATGGCTGATGAAGTATTTCCTTTCGCTTTTTCTTCCAGCATTTTACCTAACAGGATAAATGCAATGACAACCCCCGCGGCTTCAAAATAAACATGCGGCATCACGCCCCTGTTTAACCAAAACTGAGGATACAAAGTATTGAACACACTGAACACATAAGCGATACCGGTACTCATTGCTACCAGCGTATCCATATTGGCCGAGCGGTGTTTTAATTGTTTCCAGGCATTGATAAAAAATTGCCGTCCGAAAACAAATACGATAGGTGTAGCCAGCGCCCACATAATATAATTGGCGTAAGGCATGTTCATAAAAAACATGCCGATGGCAACTAACGGAACGGATAAAACAATGGCGCCGATAGTTTTATTTTTTAAGGATCTGAATCTATTCGCGTGTAAATCTTCCAGTGCATCTTTGGCTTCTTCGCTTTCATCAATCATTAAATCGTAGCCTACGTTTTGCAAAGCAATTTTTAACTGCTGTGGGTTAGTGATGGTAGGAATGTATTCAACGTTTGCTATGGCATTCGCATAGTTCACGGCAACGTTTATTACACCGGGTATATTTTCTAAAGTGCTTTGTGAGCTTGCCGCGCAGGAAGCGCAACTCATGTTTAAAACAGGGAATGATTTTTTTACGGTATCGACATCGTAACCCAGGCCACGAATGGCTTTCACCGCATTGGGTAATACTTCAATACCTCCATTGGTATTAATGACAGCCCTCTTATTATTAAGCTCCACTTTGTGAGAAGAAATGCCGGGCACTTTGCTTAATCCCTTATCGACAATTAAGGCGCAATGCTCACTTTCCACACCCGACAAAGGCAAATCAATGGTATTGTTTTCTTTCATCTTTTCATTTTTTATAAGTCAGACGGAGGCCATCAGACTTAACAAATTTCGCATGAAAAGATGGATGGATGTTATATCCTTATGGGTAAGATGTACACTTTGTTGGTTTTGTTGATGAGCCACTTTTATCCCGGCATCATTAAAAAACATTTCCTGGTTTGGCCTTATCGTGTTTTCGCCAATTGACATTTATTTCATTAGCAAGCTTATTCACTTCTTCCTGAAGCGTATCAAACTTTAAAGTCAGTTCCTTATAGCGTGCATAATTCAAAAAATCCTGCAAATCATCTGTATCCACAGAGGCTGGCAGGCGGATAATCACTTCTTCTTTTGTTCTTTCTATTACCATGATATTTTTATCTTATTAACGTGCCGAAGTTACCAATATTATATCTCAACTTCAAACTCCATCAATAGGCTTCCTATGCAGTGAGCCTAAAGATTTAAATTGGGTCGGCGTCATCCCGGTGAGCTTTTTAAATTGCCCCGAAAGATGTTGGGTGCTGCTGTACCCCAGGTTCAGCGCTATTTCGCCCAAAGATTGCTCATTGTAAATAAGCCGCTCTTTTATCTTCTCTGTTTTTTGAAGAATAAAAAATTGCTCAATGGTAATGCCTTCCACCTCTGAAAACAATTTGCTGAGGGAGGAATAATCTTTAAAAATATGTTGTGTCAGGTATTTATTGATGCTGAAATGTTCCTCAATATTTTCATCCTGCACTTTTTGAATCAACAACATTTTTATTTTTTCAATCAGTTTTGTTTTCGCATCGTCTAATAATTCAAAACCAACTTTCTGTAATTCAGTGGAAAAATGATTCAGTTGTTTTTCTGATAAATCTTTTACCAATTCAACCTCTCCAAGCCGTACGTATTTCGAAGGTATTTTATTATTCTTTAAGATCTGTTCCACACTCATGATGCAGCGTGGACAAACCATATTTTTAATAAATAATTTCATTATTGCTTTTCATTAAGGCGTATTGATTGTAAAGCTGCTGTCCATCTCAACAATTCTTTCATCATCACCGCAACAGATTTATCAATCAATTCATTGGAATTAAACCTTTCGTTATCGTCTATATTTTTAGTAAAGAAAGGAAGTGTAACACCTTCGGCAAGCGGCATCAGCTTTACAGCGGTCATTACCTGCTTACTCATTTGCGCAGAACGTGTTCCGCCGGAAATACCACCATAACTTACCAATCCTACGGGTTTGTAATTCCATTCTTTGTACAAAAAATCAATAGCGTTTAGCAATGTTGGCGGCATGCTGTAATTGTATTCAGGAATTATAAAGACGAACGCATCCGCGGAGTCAATCGTATGACTCCATTGCTTCGTATGTTCTTTGGTATATTGTTGCAGCCTTGGGTGATTGGGTTCATCAATAAAAGGAAGATTGATTTCCGCGAGGTCCAAAACCTCAACATTAAAATCGGGATATTTTTTTACCGTTTCAATAAACCAATTGGCAACAGAAATTCCTTTTCTTCCGGGGCGGGTGCTGGCGATTATTATTTTTAAA
>DATCWN010000384.1:0-4983 GCA_036566285.1 Hanamia sp. | reverse complement strand
TTTCTTCATTTCCTTATTTGAATTTATTGTATTGCTTATTGATAATTTATTTCTTGCTCACGCGGTACACAATCAGCCTTTGAAATTATGGCTCATTAAGATTGGTTTAATTGGCTTACTGGTGCCCTGCCAACACTTTCTTGAGCGCAATGTTACTCAACTTCTGGAATCAAAAAAACTCATAGAAGTAAGAACCAGATTCTCTTTAAAAAAATGGTGGGAAAAAATGAAAAAACCCTCACCGGAAGGAGAGGGCATGGAAGAAGATACCGCAGTATTGTAAACTCTTCTTTTATTTAAATGAATTAAGAAAAGCTCATTAACCAACCCTTAAAAGAATGAGCCGGTTACTGATGTTTTAAATCCATGATTATTGCCCGGAAGGAGGTACTATTCTACATCCCGTATAGGGTGGCGGGCATAATGAGGTGGCCAGGTAATAAGAGTATCCGGCATCGGATTCTCTGTCGTTCCCTCCCTTTGATCCTTTTTCGTTTATTGGAGTATATAATTGAATTACCAGAGTAGGATATCTTTTGTTATCCGATGGATCTTTTTTGGAATAGCTTGCCAATACAAAGTTTACAGAATCAACACCCGGGTTGCTGTTGATAAGGGATTCGAAATCTGCTTTTGAGAATTTTATAAAATAAACTTCGGGTTTTCCTTTAAGGACTCCTTGCCTATACCTTGTTTTAAAGTTGTGGGTAAGTGCTTCTGCCAGTGGGTAATCAATTGGGGTAAATCCTTGCGCCCCATTTGTCTGAACGATTCCTTTATTGGAAATGCAACTAAAAGATCCTGCGATGAGGAAGAGTAAAAAGAACTTTTTCATGATGATTAAAATTTAGTTTTATAGAAAAGATTAAGTCTATTCGCTAAATGTGGCATCAACAAAAGCGTGGTGTTTTTGGGGATATTAAATGCGGTGTTTCTTTTCAACTACTTTTCCTGATCTATTTTTCAAGATATTTTCTTGCGAGCGGGGTGCGTGCATTTCTTCATGAAACCCAATCCTGAACCATGCAGGGAAGGTTCACAGAATGAGAGGTTCCTCTTATATTATATAAAGCTATGGAATGTCATTCATATTTTATAATTCCTATTTCTTTTTTTTCGATATTCTTCTTTTTTATTTCAGCGAAATCCGGTTTCATACTTTTTATCTTTTTGCCTATGGTTCTATAGAAACATTTCGTGGAAACTCAATTACAATGACAAGGCCATTCCCTATCAAGATCAATACAGGTGATTACCACAAGTTTATTATTGGTGGGCGCGACTACTACCCGTATGTGCTGCTTTTGATAGCTGTAACCTTCGAGAGCAAAGGTGTTATCGCCTTTAGAGCCTCGGCCACTTTTGGAATAATTGACTTTTCCTTTTTCAATTATTTCCTTTATTTCTTCCATAGTAATATCCCTGCAGTCCATTCTGCATCGTACATGTTTGGTAAGAACCAGGTTGGCCGTATTCCTGTAAGCGTCTTCATTTGCGGTGGTACTATTGGATCGTTGATACCACCCGATTCCTTTTATTATTAAGAAGATAACAAAAGCTACCAACAGGATATAAATCCTTGAATTCTTTTTCAATACACTAATTTTTGGCAAGATACACAAGAGGGAATTATGCCTATTTTTGCGGGGTTATGACAAAAGAAAAAACAGTTGCTTTACATACCCTGGGTTGCAAATTAAATTACGCGGAAACCTCTGCCATCGGGAGATTGCTGGAGCAGGACGGTTTTGTTACCAAAGAATTTACTGAGGAAGCAGATGTGTACGTTATTAATACGTGTTCTGTTACAGAAAATGCCGATAAAGAATGCCGTATGCTGGTGCGCAGAATTCAACGCAAAGCACCTGAAGCTATGGTGGTAATAATAGGATGCTATGCACAATTGAAACCAAAAGAAATTGCTGAAATTCCCGGTGTGGATCTGGTCTTAGGCGCCACTGAGAAATTTAATATTACTGAACATTTAAAAGAACTTACTCACGGCGATAGCGCTAAGATCTGCAGTTGCGAAATTGAAGATGTAGAAGGTTTTCATTCTTCATTTTCTCTTACCCAAAGAACACGTACTTTTTTAAAAGTACAGGATGGCTGCGATTATAATTGCTCATTTTGCACCATACCCCTGGCACGAGGAAAAAGCAGGAGCAACACCATTGAAAATGTTTTGACAGAAATAAAAAAGATAGCAGAGGCAGGGGTAAAAGAAATTGTGTTGACAGGAATTAATCTTGGCGACTTTGGCAAGAATGGAAAAGGAGAAAAAACAGGAGATAACTTTTATTCCCTGTTACAAAAAATAGAAGAAACTGACGGCGTGGAGCGCTACCGCATTTCATCCATTGAGCCTAATTTATTAACGGATGATATCATTCATTTTGTGGCCAACAGCAAAAAGATAATGCCGCATTTTCATATTCCATTACAAAGCGGGAGCAATAAAATTCTGGGATTGATGCGCAGGCGTTACAGAAGAGAATTGTATGCTGAAAAAGTAGCGATGATTAAAAGTTTAATTCCTGATTGCTGTATTGGAGTGGACGTTATCACCGGCTTTCCGGGAGAAACGGATGCTGACTTTAAAGAGACGATTGACTTTTTAATTTCAATGGATGTTTCCTATTTTCATGTGTTCACGTATTCTGAAAGAGCCAACACCCATGCGCTGGAAATAGAACCCGTGGTACCCATACACATCCGCAACGAAAGGACAAGAATCCTGCGTTCTTTATCTTATAAAAAAATGCAGCAGTTTATGAGGCAACATTCCGGTGAAAAAAGGAAAGTTTTATTTGAAGGCCATCACAAAAATGGTATGATGGAAGGCTACACAGATAATTATATAAAAGTTTCTGTTCCCTTTAAAGAAGAATGGAGCAATGAAATAATGGACTGGAAAATATAATTGGTTTGAATATTGCTTTAAGTAAAAATCAACATTTTTAATAAAACTTAATGCAATGAACAAATTAGTGAGAGGATTGATTGCTGCTTATGGCGCCAAAAAATTAGGCGGTGGCTGCCTCGGCACCATTGTCGTTTTCTTTATCATTTATTACTTACTGGGCAATGTTCATTGTTAGCAACTTATTTCCCCCAATCATTGAGCAGCCTTCGTAAAATAATAATCTCACCCGCGTGGTAGCTATTATGATCTGCCAGAACGAGCGCTTCTTTAAGAAGGCTTTGCCCGGTGCCATAGTCAAAAGGCCGGTATATACCCTCTCCTGATTCAGTAATCAATTCAATAAATGTTTTCCTGTCCGATTTAATTTGTTGCACACATTTTTGCCATTCCTCTTTTGAAGCCGGCGATGCTTCCTTTGTCCAGTATCCGCCAGGCCATTCCGGCGACACATAACTTTCATTCCTTGAGAATTCGAGTATATCCCATTGCGCAATGCGTATGTGTTCCGCAAGTTGCCAGATGCTGTAAGGCAGGCCAGCCGGCCTTTCGCCCAATAAATCGAAATGGATATTTTCCAATGCCTCATCTAAGGAAACATGCGCATTCCCTTTATTCAACAAGTCTGCTAATTGGGTTATAAGGACTTCGGTGTTGGCGCTGATTGCTTTTTGGATTTTCATAATGAAGTAATGTTTTCGTTCAATTCTTTATTTCATAAAGGTATATTGCAGAACGGGATCGCTATTTTACTTTTAAATAAATTTTAAACTCTGTTCCCTTACCAACCTGGCTTTCTACTAAAATCTTTCCACCTGCACTAGTTACCAGTTCTTTTACTAAATGTAGTCCAATGCCTGAACCTTCAGTGGTCTTGTCTATTCTGTAATATTTTGAAAATATATTTTCATGCTGGGTATCATCAATGCCAATACCGTTATCCTTTATTGAAAGAAGTATAAAATCGTTCTCCACGGTTGTTTTAATAAAAATTTCAGGTTTACGTTCTGGTGATTTAAATTTTATTGCATTGTTTAATAGGTTATAAATGATACTCCTTAATTTTCTTCGTGAAAAAGTTATTTCTGAAACATTCAGTTCAGTGGTTATAGTTGCATGTGATTCTTTAATAGTTTCCAGGAGTGTAAAGCGTACATCTTCCAAAATATTTTCAAAATTCAGTAATTCATCAATGGCTTTATATTTATACTCCTGCTTCCTTACATCCGTCAATTCATTAATAATATCTTGTATTTTCTTTACTCCGTTTTTAGCAATCTTTAAAAGAGGTTTAAGTTCTTTGGGATTTTCACCACTCCCTTCATCTAACAGCTCAATGGTTAACAGCAAGCTACTAAGCGGATTCTTAATGTCATGCGAAATAGTGTCTAATAACGTTTCATGGTCAGCAATTAATTTTTCCTGCTCTTTTAAATCTTTTATTCGCGACGTAATTTCGATAAACGTTACAATTACTCCATTTATCTTGTTATCTATTTGTTTTACGTAAGGCAAAATATTCATTTGATACCATCTCAAATCAGTTGTTTGAATTTCCTTTTCAAGAATTTCAGTAGTGTCAATTACATGACTTATATTTTCAATTATAGAAGGGAAACGAAGATTATTGATAACATCGTAAATAGATTTACCAACATCATCCAGTGAAAGATTAAACTGCTTCATTGCTGGCGGGGTAAATTTGCGCAATATTAAATTGGCGTCTATAAATAACTGGGGGATAATGGTATTTCTAAAATAATTTTCCAGGTCCTCATTTTCCTCTATCAGGTTTTTTATCTGTTGGTCTGTTTTTTTCATCTCTACAATTTAAAATTAAGTTAGTTAAATACCACGCCGTCAAACGGATTGCCAATGATGACGGCTTTGCGCAGACGCGGAAAACAGAATACCCTCTGCCCTAAACAGTTGCCAAATTTATAACTAAATGTTCATTATTACCAATATCACCCAACAGAATCCTTTCGCCAGTAACTACTGCTGAAACATGCACCAATGCTCATTATTAGCACTTCAGCCCCAATTACCGAAAGCATCCT
>DATCWN010000323.1:0-4419 GCA_036566285.1 Hanamia sp. | reverse complement strand
GATTGTTTTTGATGCTGTCATCTGCATTGATACGGTTGGTGATTTCTGAAGCCAACGCAGTAGAATTACCGGTTGAAGCAGCATCCACATAAGTCTTTACTGCATTCTGAGTAGGAAATAAAACATCACTTGTTCCAAGTGCAGTTGCTGTTGATTTATTAGCTGCATCTTCTTTGGTAGCTTCTGCTGCTATAGCTCTTGCTGTTTCATCAGCCAGGTTGTTTTTAATGCTGTCATCTGCATTGGTACGATTAGTTACTTCAGCAGAAAGATTTGTTGCTAAAGCATTTTCTGAATTAGTAGCTCTTGTTATTTCAGAAGCCAGATTGTTTTTGATGCTGTCATCTGCATTGATACGGTTGGTAATTTCTGAAGCCAGGGCTCCGGAACTTCCTGTAGAAGCTGCGTCCACATAATCTTTTACTGATTTTACACTTGGGTATTTGGTATCAGAAGCGGCATCAGTTACAATATTGGTGCTCTTGTTAGCAACATCTTCTTTTGTTGCTTCTGCTGCTGTGGCTCTGGTAACTTCATTAGTCAGTTTAGAATTAATTGTTGAATCTTCTGTAGTACGATTGGTTGTTTCTGTTGCGAGATTGGTGGTTAATGTATTTTCTGCATCAGTTGCTCTTGTTACTTCATTATTTAAATTAGTAGTGATAATTGCATCCGCATTGGTACGGTCAGATACTTCAGTAGTTAAATTACCTGCGATCGTATTTTCCGCATTGGTGGCTCTTGTGATCTCAGAAGCCAGGGCTCCGGAACTTCCTGTAGTAGCTGCATCCACATAATCCTTCACTGTTTTTACACTGGGGTATTTGGTATCGGAAGTAGCATCTGTTACAATGTCTGTACTTTTATTAGCTACATCTTCTTTGGTAGCAAGTTCGGCCACGGAAGCAGACTTCAAATAATACGGATTCAACATGGCGGCTGTATCCACTATATTTAATTTAGCCCTTAATGAAGTAGTTAGATCAATGGTCCTAATGTAAGGTGCCAACATTGCCGCTGTATCAGTAATGTTTAATTTATTGGTTAAAGAAGTTACCACATCGGGCGCTAATTTCGATAAGTTAATACTTTTATCTGCTATCTTATTGGTAGTAACTGCATTATTGGCAATAGTGGGAGCAGGGTAATTCCCTGAAAGGTCGCCCGATGCAGCCCCTGCCGGTGAGGCACTTAAAGCGTAAGGCACACTTTGTAATTCTGTATTTCCAACCAGGTTAAAATTATTTAACCCGTTAGGATCTATCTCTAATTTAAGAGATTTCTTACCGGTTGACCAATTGACACCAGCCATGGTTCCTGAAACATTGGTGGCGCCCGCGCTTCCTATCACAATGTTGAATAAGCCCACATAATTGGTCTTTACTCTCCTGGTTTCCTGGTAAGCGGTTTGACCGCCCATTGCATTATCCAGGATAGATATACGCACCGTAATATTCTGGTACGTGATAGGGTTGCCGGAAGCGTTTCGGGCAATGCCCTGGTAGTTCAATTGCTGGGGTACCTGGGCTTGCACCACGGTGACAAATAACAACAGAATAAAGGATGATAGAATTTTTCTCATGATAAAGTTTGGATTATAATTTTTCTATTTTGAAAGTGCCTTGTTTAAGAATATCGCCGTTTGCCGCTCTTAACAGAATCCTGAAGTGATACAACCCGGCCGATTTGTTGGTCAGGTCCCATTCCTGGGTGCTGTTGCCATTGGTGTGATAAAATTCTTTGATTCCGATGAGCTTACCATCGGGCCCTAATAATTGTATGGATACTTTTCCGGTAGTTGTTGACCGGAAATCTATGTAAACTATATTCCGGGTGGGCACCGGGTAAAAGCGGATTTCCTGGTTTGTCCAATTTGGAACCAGGGGATTGAAGATGACATGAATATTGTCAAATGGCTGAAGAATGCCGCTGGTGACGTACCAGTTGATCCCTACGTTTAAAGTTGAATTTAAATTTATTCCATGGTAGGTATCAATGATTGTGGATTCACCAATGCTCCAATCTACTGAAAAACCAGGTATTACAGTTGCTGAACCCCCTCCGATATTTAGAGTGGCAGGGGATACATAAGATTGAGATTTCGTAGATGACGAGATCAGGAAAGAAAAGAATATAATTACAAAAGTCTTCTGCATACATTTGAATTAGGGATAAAGATTTTCTTAGCCGATGAGTTTGATTTTTGACATCAGTAAAGAATGAAATATGAAATATGAAAAATGAAAAATGAAAGAAAAAGCAATTAGCCCACCACGATTTATCATGGTAAGACACAGATAACGCCTGAAAAGCATTTAAAGTATATAATAGCAAAAAAAAAATAAAATAATTTTCTCCTGAGCCATAAAAAGTAAAGTAATGATGCTTTTAAAAATCACTTATTACTACGGGAATAAGGATGATTGCCTGGCCATTTTAAAGTTTAACTCCCGGCAAAAAAAGAAGAAGGATAAAATTTTTCATGAAATCCTTATTATTAATTCATAAAGCACATTCCAATCCCTGAGAACCGGACAAGAAATATATGTTTTTGAGAAAAAGATAATAATATCCTGTTTATTGCCGCTTCAAAATCAATTGATAATTTGCCTGCGGTGCCTTTTACAAAAACATCATTTACTATTACCATGGTTCCTCTTATTATGAATGAAGGAGTATTCCACATTACCTGCCTATTACTTCCAATCATTAACGAGGGAAATAGGAGGATGGTATAAAGGGAGAGGGATTAATTAGGGGGTTACGTTATTCCGTTGTACGGCCCGCCGAAAGCTTTATAGCCGGATTGGGTTTTCGTGAAAACTGTTTTTTCATTTCTCACAAAACATACTTTATCCCCTGGTTTTCCGGGGAGAAGGTGGTGGAATATTATTGCAACAGCGTGTTGATTTTCATGAAAGTGGTTCCGGCGGAGGGGGACTGGCAGACGGCCTGGAAGGTATCTCCGGAAGCGGAATGAATTCCTGGTTATCGGTGGGAGGTAATTGAATTCTTCCCTCCTTCCAGTCGGACTTTGCCTGCTCAATCCGCTCTCTGCTGGAAGAGACAAAATTCCACCAGATAAACCGTTCTCCCAATGGTTCGCCTCCCAACAACATAAGCGTGCAGGCTTCTTTGGCAAGCATTATAGGTTGTTCTGTTTTAGAAAATACCAGCATTTGTCCGGCAGTATAGGTTCTTCCTGAAAGTTCAATACTTCCTTTGGCTATATAAACACCCCGTTCTGAATGTTCTTCCGGCAGGCTAAAACGGGTTCCCGGCTCCAGGTTCACGTGCAAATAAAATAATGGGGAATTGGTTTTTACATCACTTCTCAGCCCGTAGGCATTGCCCGCAATCAGCCGCATCCAGATGCCCTTATCGGTAAATATGGGCAGCTCATCCGGCCGGTAATTGTGAAAAGAAGGTAACGATTCCTCATCTTTTTCAGGAAGCGCCACCCAGGTCTGTATCATTTCCAATGCTCCGCCTGCCAGTGCATCCGGCTCTTCAAAACGCTCCGAATGAGCAATACCCCTTCCTGCTGTCATCCAGTTTACTTCGCCGGGTCGAATGATTTGTTCTACACCAAGGCTGTCGCGATGCGTAACCTGTCCGCCAAATAAATAACTGACGGTGGACAATCCTATATGCGGATGAGGCAGCACATCCATAGACGACATCAAACGGGGCTGCATCTCCACCGGCCCGGCATGGTCCATAAAAATAAACGGTCCCACCATTCTGCGCAGGCGGAACGGAAGAATTCTGCGAACATCCAGGCCAGTGCTTAGTGACGCCTGGCGGGCTTCTATGACTATCTGGGGCATAACAATTTTGTTTAAAGATAATCAATCAACTGAACCTGCACCAGCAATTACCACAGCCTGAAAGGCTGGTATTATTTTGAAATGGGGTTTAACTGCATGAAGAAACACATCATGGCCATCAGTGAGACGCTGGCCCCTGTATGGGGTTCGTAATGCTGAAACCTTAAAAACCCGGTTCCCCGTTCGCGGATTCTCCCTGTTTTCTTGCTGTTTGCTTCGTACCTTCCAGCTACCTTCTTGCTGGGTTGCTGCAGGCACGTTGCAGAGCTTAGCAAGGTGGTAGCAAGGGGTTAGCAAGGGTTCAGCAAGAACTCTGCAAGAAAGATGTGGTTTTTACGGTGCCTTTGAGCAGGATGTGTTAAAGAAACACGTTGCCGTATTGCTTAACATGATCTGGTTTTATACGCGAGCCACCTTTCCCCATTCTCTGGTACCATGGTTCCTTTTATTTTGAATGATGGGGTATTCCACATTACCTGATTATTATTTCCTTCGCTTCCCCTGCGTTACCTGTGCGTTAATTAACGCACAGGTAACGCAGAGGAACCAAATCATTTACGAGGGAAATAGAAGGATGGTATAAGGGGAG
>DATCWN010000322.1:0-8837 GCA_036566285.1 Hanamia sp. | reverse complement strand
CACTGTTGTGTTTAAGACGTCGGCCTGTATTTGTAATAATAAATTATCCACCGTGGCACCACCATCTACTCTCAGTTCTTTAATTTCTATACCCGAATCCGCTTCCATCGCTTTTAATACTTCCATCGTTTGAAAACAAATACTTTCCAATGCAGCACGGGCAATATGTGCCGATGTAGTTCCTCTTGTCAATCCTACCATCATGCCACGTGCATACGGGTTCCAGTGAGGTGCACCTAATCCGGCAAAAGCAGGCACTAAATAAACGCCGCCATTATCATTTACTTTTTCTGCGAGAGGTTCTACTTCCGAAGAGTTGGTGATAATGCCCAATCCATCTCTTAGCCATTGCACAACCGCACCTCCAATAAAGATACTTCCTTCCAATGCGTACTCTACTTTATCGCCAATTTTCCAGGCAATGGTAGTTATCAATTTGTTTTTGGAAAGAAGAGGTTTCTCACCAATATTCATCAGCATAAAACATCCGGTACCATACGTACTTTTTACCATGCCTTTTTGCGTGCACATTTGCCCAAACAAGGCTGCCTGCTGATCTCCGGCTATCCCTGCGATGGGAATTTTTGCCGATAATAACTTACCTGAAGTTTCACCATATACCTCGCTGGATGATTTTACTTCCGGCAAAATGCCTGCGGGAATGTCAAATAATTTCAACAGATCCTCATCCCATTGAAGGGAGGAAATATTATACAGCATGGTGCGGGAAGCATTGGTAACATCGGTAACGTGTACTTTACCTCCTGTAAGATTCCAGATAAGCCAGGAATCTACGGTTCCAAATGCCAGTAAGCCTTTGTTTGCTTTTTCCCTGGCTCCTTCTGTATTATCTAAAATCCATTTTATTTTAGTTGCAGAAAAGTAAGCATCTAATATCAGCCCGGTCTTTTCCTGAATCATCGGGGCATGCCCTTCCTCCTTTAATGTATCACAAAATGCTGCTGTGCGCCGATCCTGCCATACTATAGCATTGCCAACAGGAACACCGGTTTCTTTATCCCATAGAATAGTTGTCTCTCTTTGATTTGTAATTCCAATGGCGGCTATATCATCTGCATGAATACCTGCCAGCACTACGGCTTCGGCCAATACAGATGCCTGTGATGTCCAGATTTCCACTGCATCATGTTCCACCCATCCGGATTGCGGATAATATTGGGTGAACTCTTTTTGAGCGGTGGCTACGATGTTCCCTTTTTTATTGAAAACAATGGCTCGAGAACTGGTGGTTCCCTGGTCGAGTGCAAGAATATATTTTTCCATAAGTGGGTTGGTTTGTTGGTTCATTAGTTAATTGGTTAATTGGTTGACTGGTTGATTGGTTCGTAAGTAAGGGACAATCAAATAATTATTGGCTAACAAACGAAAACTTTCTATTTGCTGATGTTGCCATTCTTCGTCATAGCCCAATTCAAAAGCCATAAGCCTGGCTACTTCGGGGGCGGCATTAATAGCTGCTTTTGCATCTAAAAATAAAATGCGCATCCTCCTTGCCAGCACATCTTCTACCGTTCTTGCCATTTCATTTCTCACAGCCCAAATTACTTCTGCTTGTGTGTAAGGCAAATATTCTATTAACCTGTTTCGGAACGAAGGATTTTCTTTCATTATGGCTTTTATCCCATCTTCATCGGTTCCATATATTGCTAAATGGCCGCCATCCGAATGGGTAGTACATCCATGAATCCTAAGGTTCTTTGTGTTGCAGGGAATTAGTTTCAGTTTACCTACTTCCATGGCTTTATTTACAGTTACCTCGGCCATTTTTCGGTAGGTAGTCCATTTGCCACCAGTAATGGTAATAAGGCCTGATTGGCTTACCAGTAACTTGAGCTCTCTTGATATTTCTTTGGTGCTTTCGGTTTCTTTCTGAGGTGCAGCCAGCGGACGAAGACCTGCAAAAACACTGAGCACATCTTCCCTTTCAGGTTTTTTAGAAAAATATTTTGTAATGGTTTTCAGAATAAAATCAATTTCTTCATCCAAAGCTTTTGGCTCCAATGTATGTTTATCCAAAGGCGTATCAGTAGTTCCAACCAACACATGATGGTGCCAGGGTACTGCAAATAAAACACGGCCATCCGAAGTTTTCGGAATCATAACAGCAGCATCATTTTTTAAAAATGATTTATCAAAAACCAAATGTACGCCCTGGCTGGAATGTATGATCGGTTTACTTTCCGGGGCATCCATTTCAAGAATAGTATCTACAAAAACACCAGTAGCATTGATTACTGTTTTTGCCTGCAAATTATATTCGACGTTATTTTCAATATCCAAAGCAACAACACCATTTACCTTTTCATCTTTTTTTATTAACCGTTTTACTTGGAAATAATTTAAAACCACACCACCTTGTGCTACACTAGTTTGCGCTAAGTTAATGGCCAGTCTTGCATCATCGAATTGGCCATCGAAGTATTTTACACCTCCTACCAAACCCTTATCATTCATTTCCGGCAAAATCGCTTTCATTTCCTTTCGGTTTATAAATTTTGAATGCCCAAAGCTTAAACGCCCCGAAAGCCAGTCATACATTTTTAAACCCATTAAATACTGAAACTTTTGCCACGCATTGTAGCAGGGAATAATGAATTCCTGCCGCTTCACAATGTGAGAAGCATTTTTAAGTAAGAGGCCTCTTTCGCGTAGCGCTCCCATTACCAATCCTATTTTACCCTGTGCAAGATATCGTACGCCACCGTGAACCAGCTTGGTACTGCGGCTGGATGTGCCCTTGGCAAAATCAGATTGCTCTAATAATAAAGTAGAAAAACCCCGGTTGGCAGCATCTACTGCGATACCTAAACCCGTGGCGCCGCCGCCGATGATGATGATATCCCAAAGGATTTGGCCCTGCAATTTCTGTAAGGCTTCCTTGCGATCTAACAGGCAGACAGTCTGATCACTTTTTGTTATAGTATCATTTGGTTTCATTATACTCACAATTCAAATGTAGTTACTTCATATTTTAAACACGCAATATAATTAAGGCGATATACTAAATATTGAAATGAAACAATTAGGTGACTGCTAAGAAAAAATTCGTTTGTAAGGTGCAATTCGCAACTAAATTATAGTTTATTCTAATTCCAATAGTTAAAGATTCTTTATAAGAAAAGGGCTGCAGGCTATTCCATCTTTTCCGTATTATATTGCGCAAAATTTTTTACCCGGCGCTAAATATTATACAATGGAACAGGGAATCATACAACAATTTATTGAATGGATCATACATAACGGAGGGTTATATGTTTTACTTTTCATAGTGTTTGCAGAAACCGGTTTGTTCGTTGGTTTTTTTCTTCCGGGAGACAGCCTGTTGTTTGCCGCAGGATTATATACCAATGAATTGGCGCAGGATTTTTTTAATGTGCATTACAGCATCATAATATTGATGGTAATCGTGGCGTCTATACTCGGTAACATGGTAGGATATTGGTTTGGTAAAAAGGCTGGCCCACTTTTGTTTGAGAAAAAAGATACTTTTCTTTTCCGGAAAAAACATTTGTTGAGAGCCAAAGAATTTTATGAAGAATATGGTAAAGGAACTATTTTCCTTGCCAAGTTTTTACCATTGATACGAACTTTCGCGCCCATAGTAGCAGGCATTGTAAAAATGAAACCCTCTACCTTCAACTTTTATAATATTATTGGAAGCATTGCATGGGTAAGCTCCATGATGCTTGGTGGTCATTTTTTGCAGGGATGGGTTTTAAGAAAATTCGATTTCAGCCTGAAAGATCATATTGAAGCCATCGCGCTCGTTATCATTTTAATCACCACCCTGCCTGTTTTTTATAAGATATTTTTCGGGAAGAAAAAAAGAATTGCAGTTACCAAAACAGCAATCGACTCTGAAACACTTTAAAAGGATTAGGAGGCTGTTAGGAAGGGTTCACCTTAATCTACAATTAGGAAGAGAACTCGGGGAGGTTAATTTTTTCTTTAAAATTTTATAGGTGATTTGAATATTGTTCAAATGCTTTTTTGTGTATTCCAATTTTATTTACCAACCGTTTCGACTTTACAACTTTCACGTCAATTTTTCACAACCACATTTTATTTCAATTTTGCGCAACCGTTTGCGGGTTCATTTATTATGATAAACCCATAGTTTTAATGGAAAGAAAATTGAATCATCATCATCAAAACTGTTATTATCCATGAAACCATTGAACCGGAACACGTACGCAATTGTAATTATCGGCATTTTGTTTTTTATCTTCGGATTTGTTACCTGGCTCAATGGAACGCTGATCCCATTTCTTAAATTGGCCTGCCAGTTGGAAACGGATACGCAGGCGTTTTTTGTAACCTTTAGTTTTTACATGGCGTATTTTTTTCTCGCAATTCCCTCATCGTATGTACTGAAAAAAACCGGATTTAAAAATGGTATGGCGCTGGGATTATTCGTTATGGCCATTGGTTCGGTTATTTTTATTCCGGCTGCCTATTCCAGGAGTTTTGGATTATTTCTTACCGGTTTATTTGTACAAGGCACCGGCCTGGCTATATTGCAAACAGCTTCTAACCCATACATCAGCATACTCGGCCCTATCGAAAGCGCTGCCAAACGTATCAGCATCATGGGCATTTGTAATAAAACCGCTGGTATGCTCAGCCCCATAATTGTAGGCGCTTTGGTTTTAAAAAATGCCAGCGTTATTGAAGAAAAAATAATAGCCACAACTGATGTTTTACAGAAAAACATATTGCTCGATGAACTGGCCCAAAGAGTAATTACACCGTATGCAATCATGGCGATTGTTTTGGTCATCATGGCTTTTATGATCACGAAATCTTCGTTACCGGAAATAGAAGCAGAAGAAAAACCCGTTGACGTTGCGAGACCTGATTTGCAAAAAACGAGTGTGTTTCAATACCCACATTTGTTATTAGGCGTGCTGTGTCTTTTTCTGTATCTCGGTGTGGAAGTGATGGCAGGCGATGCCATAGGCATGTATGGAAAACACATGGGCATGCCTTTGGATGAAACAAAATACTTTACTTCATTTACTTTATTTGCCATGCTTACCGGTTATGTCATCGGCATCTTTACGATTCCGAAATTTATTTCACAACAAAAAGCATTGGCTATTTCGGCCGTATTGGGAATTATTTTTAGCACAGGCGTTTTTGTTTCCGAAGGTTATGCTGCCATCACTTTCATTGCATTATTGGGTTTGGCAAACGCGCTGATGTGGCCGGCCATTTTCCCATTGGCTATAGATGGTTTGGGCAAATTTACAAAGATCGGATCGGCCCTGCTCATCATGGGTATCGCAGGCGGCGCCATCATTCCATTGATCTATACGAACCTCAGAGATCAATTTCATTTTTCAAATGAATTCTCTTTTTTAATGTGCATGATTCCTGCGTATGTGTATATTTTTTATTACGCGGTAAAAGGATTCAGGATGGGAAAGCCTTCGGTGGTACTTGTGGAGAGTAAGTAATGAGCAATAAGCAATGAAGTGCCAGGAAGCCTGCATATCCCGAATGAGTCAACAACTGATGCAATCTTTCTGCTGACAGACTAATCTGTGGAATTAATACGGACGCTATCTGTGAGAATAAGAAAGTATAAAGCCTTTTCTTTGTGGAAATAAAAATTTATAAAAATGAAGAAATGCAAGATCATTGGTTTGTTTATTTTTCTTTTTCTATCCAACATGAATTTTTCTTTTGCGCAGCAAAAAGCAGAAAATATCATCATCATCACTACAGATGGATTTCGTTGGCAGGAAGTCTTTGGAGGAATGGATTCTGTCATCGCCAATCAAAGAAAATACAACCAGGGCGATAGCAATTATATTTTTAAAAAATACTGGGCGAACGATGCTTCAGTAAGAAGACAGAAATTACTTCCTTTTCTTTGGAGTACTGTAGCTGATAACGGCCAAATTTATGGCAACAGAAATTTTGGAAACAAGGTTGATAATTCTAATCCTTACTGGTTTTCTTATCCTGGTTATAGCGAAATATTTTGCGGCTATGTAGATACGTTAATAAACTCTAATAGTTATAAAAACAATCCCCATACCAATGTGCTGGAGTTTATTAATAAGCAACCGAAATATAAAAATAAAGTGGCCGCGTTTGGCGCATGGGAAGCATTCGACAGGATATTAAATGAGCCGCGTAGCGGCTTCCCGGTAATTGCCGCCTTTGATCCTTGTGGAGAAAAAAATCCAAACGCTGACGAAAGACTAATCAATTCCATGCTGAAAGATTCTTACAAACCCTGGGATGAAGATGAATGTTTGGATGTGTTCACGCATTATGAAGCGATGGCTCATTTGAAAAAGAATAACCCCAAAGTTCTTTACATCGCTTATGGTGAAACCGATGAATGGGCGCACGCAGGGCAATACAAAGATTATCTTGATGCTGCACACCAGTTTGACGCATGGGTAAAAGATATCTGGAATTATATCCAGAGTAAACCTCAATATAAAAACAATACTTCTTTATTTATTACGGTAGATCATGGGCGGGGCGATATCAATAAGGATCAATGGAGAAGTCATGGAAGTGATATTCCTGATGCACACGAAATTTGGTTTGCTGTAATGGGCCCTGGCATCCCGGCAAAGGGTGAGATGAAAAGTAATGTGCAGATCTATCAAAAACAATTTGCCCAAACTATTGCTTCATTATTGGGTTTAAAATTTAGTGCAGCACATCCTGTGGCAACAAAAGTCAGAGAGATTGAAAACAATAAATAACAGGAAAGGCTAAAAAGAGCAAAAACATTTTTTTCAAAAGATTGAATCAACGGATTTTATTAAATTAGCCCGGTTGCTATTTTAAACGCATTGTAATGCCCATTTACAAAATGAAAAGCCATTACAACCAAAGTAATTATTCCTGCCTGAGGTTACAGATTCTATAGCTTTCAAAAATGGCTGCCATCCCGGACAAGGAAGCCTTTGAAATAAAGGATTTAGTAACTATTTTTATCAATATTTATTTATCTTTAGCCCTCTTTAAATTAAATGTTACAAATCAGCTAATGTATGACTGCCAAAAGTAAAGTCTATTTCATTTTGTTGTTTTTGGCCGCACCTTTATTATCAAACGCCCAAAAAAATTCTACATCTGATGTTGCCGGCCTTTTGAAGCTTTCCCTTGAAGATTTAATGAACATTAAGGTTACCTCTGTATCAAAAAATATTGAAAACCTGGAAGATGTAGCTTCTGCCATCCAGGTAATTACCCAGGCAGACATTCATAATTCAGGTGCTAAAACACTGCCAGAAGCATTACGTCTTGCATCGAACCTGCAGGTGGCACAAGTAAATTCCAGCCAATGGGCCATAAGCGCCCGCGGATTTAATAATGTTCTTGCCAATAAATTACTGGTTCTTATTAATGGCCGTGCCGTATATACACCGATGTATGCCGGCGTATTTTGGGACGTTCAGAATGTTCTGTTGGAAGATGTGGATCGCATAGAAGTAATCAGCGGGCCGGGAGGAACGCTGTGGGGAGCGAATGCCGTTAACGGAGTAATCAATGTGATTACAAAGAGCAGTAAAGACACAAAAGGATTTTATGCCGAAGCAGGCGCGGGCAATAATTTGCCGGGGTTGGCAAACCTGCGTTATGGCGGGCAATTGGGCAATAAAATTACTTACCGGGTATTTGGCACGGGCTTTAAATTAGGTAACACACTTCTAACCAATGGTTCAAACGCCAAAGATGAATGGACAATGGGCAAGGGAGGTTTCCGCATGGATTGGGATGCATCCGAGAAAGATATGATTACTTTCCAGGGAACCATTTATAGTGGCAAGCCAAATCCTGCACAGAGAGATACACCAACGATTGCAAAAGGTGATAATATTACAGCGCGATGGAATCATATTTCTTCTAAAAAATCAGATTTTCAGCTACAATTGTATTACGATCATACATTCCGTCACTTCGACAACGGCTTAAAGGAGGATCTGAAAACTTATGATATAGATTGGCAAAATCGTAATCAATTAGGGGATCGCCATGAAGTAACTTATGGAGCCAACTTTAGGGTGGAGGATCACCATGTCAATAATCTTCCCTTATTCGGTTTTTTCCCAGGGGAAAAAACACTTTACCTCTATAGCGCCTTTCTGCAGGATAAAATTATTTTGGTAAAAGATCGTTTACGTTTTACAATTGGCGCCAAGATGGAGCATAATAGTTATACCGGTTTTGAATTTCAACCCAACGGCCGCCTCGCCTATACCCCTACAAAAAAACAGACTATGTGGGCTGCTGTTTCACAAGCTGTAAGAACTCCTTCCCGCATTGATCGCGATTTTGCTGCTTATCTCGCTCCAGGTGTGGCATTTATCCAAGGTAATGAAGACTTTATATCGGAAACGCTAACGGCCTATGAACTGGGATGGCGGGTGCAGCCACAGAAAACCCTTTCTATTTCCCTATCATCTTTTTATAACATTTATGATAATATACGAAGTGCAGAACCGGGGTCAACGCCACCTTTCAATATTCCCATAACCTTTGGCAATGGTGTTAAAGGTGAAACCTACGGAATTGAATTGTCTGTAATTAACCAATTAACCAGTTGGTGGAATCTTAAAGGCGGATACACATTTTTGAAAAAAAATCTGTCTTTAAAGGCCGGCAGCAAAGATACGAATAAGGCAACTGCTGAAAGCGATGACCCGGAACACCAGTTTGTTATTCAATCCAACATAAAGCTTCCTGCCCGTTTTGAATTAGGAACGGTTATCCGTTATATTGATAAATTACCCAAACCTTATGTTCCATCTTATTTCGGATTGGACCTAAGAATAGGCTGGATG
>DATCWN010000198.1:0-12920 GCA_036566285.1 Hanamia sp. | reverse complement strand
GGCTACCAGAACCTGTCAACTATTTTGAAATATGCACCGGCGGCGCACATCATTTCTACCAAGCAAACAGGGACTAAAAATGTAAATAAATCCATTATAGAAGCGCTGGACAATACCCTCATCGCGGGGAAAAATATTGATTGGCGACAAATGTGGTCAAGCCTGGAAACCTCGTTCAGTAAGGCTTCACGGGACGAAAGAGAAACCTTTGAAGATTACATTCCCCCGCAAAAAAATCTTGGAGCGTTATTTATAAAAGCATATCATAAAGATGGTGGAGATGACGAATAAGATTTATTTCTTCACTTTATAAAAGGTATCTCTCTTCAAAAAATTAAGATAGAACAGTAGATTTAAAAGAATTAATTCAAGCCCTCAAAAAAATATCTTCAACAGGAATGGGCCCTATTCTGATACCCAGATTTTCTGCATCATTATACCTCACCCACCGGCTCTTCAAATCCCTGTGCCTATAAGTATTCCGTTCACTATTAAAAAGGGGACTAACAGTATGGCATAGTATTTTTTCTATGGGAAGTTTGAAAAAATAAAATCATGATCTCTTTGTCCCAAATCTCACCGTTTATCCTCCTTTTACTTTGATTATTTTTTAGAAATAATTTTTTTCAAATATAGAAACATTATACTTTTGCAATAGTTGACTAATCAACTTTATGGGTATGAAATGCAACGAAATGGTGGATACAATTGGATTTGTGATTATAGGCACTGGTAAAATGTTGATAAAGAACATTAATAGCGCCTTTGCTACACTCAATTTAGAAATCACTTTTGAACAAATGGGGGTGTTGTATTTTTTATCCAAAAACGAAGGAAAAGAACTGATACAACAGGATATTGCCAATTTGCTGAATAAAACCAAATCGGCGGCATTAAGAACGATAAATATTTTAGAGGAAAAGAAATATTTAAAGAGAACAACTTCGCCGGAGGATATGAGAAAAAATATAATTCAGCTTACGCCGGAAGGCAGGCGTATTATCGCTAAAATGCACAAGAAGTTTTTAGAATTAGATTTAAATTTGAACAATAATATAACCAGACAAGAGGCCAACGTGTGTAAGAAAGTACTTTTAAATATACAAGAGAAGTGTAACTAAGTTTTTCGATTGTAATTCCATTGAAAATCTTGATGGTTTTTTATTACTTACGAGAAAATTTTATTATGAATAATAGCCCGCTGAACAAAAAAATTAATTCTTTTACCAGAGTAGAAAAATTAAAAGCATCAGGTATATACCCTTTTTTCAGAATATTGGAAACGGATCAGGATACGGAAGTGATAATTGGTGGAAGACGAATATTAATGTTTGGGTCCAACAGCTACCTGGGTCTTACCAATAATCCTTATGTAAAAGAATGCGCCAAGAAAGCAATAGATAAATATGGAAGCGGCTGCGCAGGTTCCAGGTTTTTAAATGGAACGCTGGATTTACATTTGGAACTTGAGCAACAATTGGCCGAATTTGTTGGAAAAGAAGCTGCCCTCGTTTTCAGCACGGGATACCAGGTAAACCTGGGAGTAATATCAGCGCTTGGAGGCAGAAATGATTATTTATTTTTGGATGAGCATGACCATGCCTGCATCATTGATGGCGCCCGTTTATCTTTTTCAAAAACTTTTAAGTATCCACATTCCGATATGGCTCACCTGGAAACGCAATTAAGCAGTGTTCCTTTGGATGCCTTTAAGCTGATAGCTACAGATGGCGTTTTTAGTATGGAAGGAGATATTTCCCTGTTGCCTGAAATTACCAGGTTGGCCCAAAAATACAATGCTTCCGTTTTTGTAGATGATGCGCATGCTCTTGGAGTACTTGGCCCGCAGGGACGTGGTACGGCGGCTCATTTTAAGGTAACAAAAGATGTAGATCTTATCATGGGAACTTTCAGTAAATCACTGGCTTCCATAGGTGGTTTCATTGCGGCCGATAAAAACGTAATTGAATACCTGAAACACCATGCGAGGTCGCTTATGTTTAGTGCTAGTATTGCTCCTGCAGCCGCTGCCAGTGCATTGGGTGCATTGACGGTACTTAAAGAAGATTCCGGGCTTATTGAAAAATTATGGGAAAATACCAACTACGCTATCAGCGAATTTAAAAGCGCAGGGTTCGATATTGGCCCCACCGAAACGCCAATCATTCCCGTTTATATCCGGGATAACGACAAAACATTTCTTATGGCGAAGATGCTGATGGATGAAGGTGTTTTTGTGAACCCGGTTGTTTCTCCGGCAGTACAAAGCGATAGCTCTTTGATTCGTTTTTCGTTAATGGCTACTCATTCAAGAGAGCAGATAGATTTTGCTATAGATAAATTTAAAAAAGCAGCAGGACGGGTTGAAGTACCATTAACTGAAACTGAAAAAGTATGATAAGCATTCTACCGGTTACTGAAAAAAAAATGTTGAAAAAGTTCATAGATTTTCCGCATATACTTTATAAAGATGATAAAAATTATGTGCCTGAATTATTTATCGCCCAAAGAGATTTATTAACGCCAGGCAAACATCCGTTTCACGAACATGCCACCGTTACTCTATTCCTGGCTTTCGACGGTGACATTATAAAAGGAAGAATCGCTTCTATCTTAAATAAAAAGAGCAATGATTTTAATAAATCCAGCGATGGATTTTTTGGCTTCTTTGATTGTGTGAACGATGAGCAGGTGGCTATAAAACTTTTTGAGACCGCAGTTAATTGGCTGAAATCGCAAAAAATAACGCGGATCATTGGGCCGGTAAATCCCTCCACCAATGACCCATGTGGATTATTAATAGATGGTTTTGATAAACCACCGGTGGTAATGACGCCTTACAATAAACCCTATTACATCAACTTAATAGAAGCTGCAGGTTTTGCAAAAAATACGGATCTGTTAGCTTATTTTCTTGAAACAAAAACTACCGATCAGAGAACCTTAAAGCTACATGACGGGTTGATAAAAAGATTGGCGCAGAACCATATTATTATCCGGCCGATTAATATGCGCGATTTTAAAAACGAGGCTAAAAAACTCAGAGAAGTATATAATGCCGCGTGGGATAAAAACCTGGGCTTTGTGCCCATGACGGATAAAGAGTTTGATTACCTGGCCAAAGATTTAAAAATGATCTTAGACCCCAAGTTTTGCCTCATAGCCGAGAAGGAAGGAAAAATTGTTGGTTTCGCATTGGCCATTGCAGACATTAACCAAATACTGATAAAAGTAAAAAGAGGAAGATTGCTTCCCACAGGAATATTCAGGCTTCTGCTGGGAAAAAGGAAAGTAAATGTAGTACGGGTGCTTGCTTTGGGAGTTATAGAAGGGTATAAAAAATTAGGAATCGAAGCTTGTTTCTATGCTTCCATAATTGAAAGAGCAGCCAAAAAAAATATTATCGGTGGGGAAGCTTCATGGATTTTAGAAGATAATTTTTTAATGAACAAAGGCATTCAGAGTATGAACGGGAAAGTGTATAAAAAATATCGTCTTTTTGAAAAAGTAATATGAAAGAGAAAGTGTTGATAACAGGAGCGAGTGGTTTTTTGGGATTTCATTTGATTGAAGCCGCGTTAGGGAAAAATATGGAAGTGTATGCAGGTGTCAGGAAAAGCAGTGATGTAAGGCATCTCGCTCATTTACCTATTTCATTTACTTATCCTGATTACTCCAGTTTAAATAGTTTAACAGAAGACATCAGAGAAAAAAAATACGATTATATTATTCATGCAGCCGGAACTACTAAAGCAAAAACAGAAGCCAGGTACAATGAAATAAATGCAGATTATACTTTCAATCTTGCCTTAGCCGTGCAGCAGGCCGGCATCCCCATAAAAAGATTTGTGTATATCAGCAGCCTCGCAGCTTTGGGTCCCTTGGAAAATATAAATGAGGTGATAGATGAATCTACGATTCCAAACCCGGTAACAAGCTATGGCAAAAGCAAATTGCTTTCGGAAACAAGATTGCGGCAACTAAGTATACCATTGGTAATACTAAGGCCTACAGCTATATATGGACCGAGAGAAAAAGATATTTTCCTGATGTTTAAGTTCATTAAAAGAGGATTGGAATTGTACATTGGAAAAAATGAACAGCGTTTAAGTTTTATCTACGTAAAGGACATGGCAGATGCGGCCATCAGGGTGTTGACGAATGCAAACAACAGTATTTACAATCTTTCCGATGGAAACAGCTACACCCGTTATGACCTGGCAAATTATCTGAAACTTCTTATGAAAAAGAAAACCCTGAAGTTTCATTTATCTATCGGGCTTACCAGGTTACTCGCTAAAACTTTAGAAAAAGCCGACGGTATATTAGGTAAAACCCCGGTAATCAACGAGGATAAGCTGAATGAAATTATGGGTAAAAACTGGGTATGTAGTATAGAGAAAGCAAAAAAAGAATTAAATTTTAATCCTCTCTTCAATTTGGAAAAAGGATTAGTCGAAAGTTTAAAATGGTATCAGCAATGGAACTGGTTGTGATGATTAAACGAACCGGAATGAGCGGCATACAGGAATGGCATTCGTTCTATTTGAAATCTCCGCAAACATTGCCGGGCTTATCTCTGGGACATGGTATTTTAAATAATTAATGAAACTCCGGAATATACTTAGGAACATCATGGGTAAAGATTTGGTTACCATCCTGGCCTGAATTATTAGAGGAGTTTGTAGATGCTTTATAATGAACTTTCATAAAATAATAGCCACTGTATTTGGCATCGGGTATCTACCCAAAGGAGGAGGTTCTGCTGCCGCAGCGGTTTATTGTTTATTATGGATTGTAATGCCATCGCGGTCGTTTGTAGCAGAGATTTCATTTATCATTTTAATATTAATTCTTGGTGTATGGAGCGCTTCGCAGGTGGAAAAAATATGGGATGTAGATAGTAACAAAGTAGTTGTAGATGAGGTAGCAGGCATGGTGATTTCATTGCTGTTCATTCCTGCAAAAATTAAATACGTGGTATTCGCTTTTGTTCTTTTCAGATTTTTTGATATAGTAAAACCGCTTGGAATAAGAAGGTCAGAAAAGCTACCCTCCGGATGGGGAGTAATGGCTGATGATGTGTTAGCTGGAATTTATACATGGGCGCTGTTAAAGACATTTATTCTAATGAAATTATTGTAAGATGTTTACTTTTTTGAAAGCAAATATGGCCTCTCTTATTGCATCATTTTTTGATTATGTGATTACGATAGTAGCTGTTCAGATTTTTAGCATGAATGTGGTTATTGCAAGTCTGGCAGGTAATGTATTCGGTGGAATCATCAATTTTATGTTAGGAAGGCATTGGGTTTTTTCTGCCAGGGAAGCGAATGGATTCAGGCAGGCAAAAAAATACTTCCTGGTTTGGATGGGAAATTTGTTATTAAATACCTGCGGAATGTATCTTTTTACAAAATTCGGACTCTATTACCTTGTTACTAAAATAGTAACCTCTCTCGCAGTGGCGATAGGCTATAATTATCCTTTACAAAAAAGGTATGTTTTTAAAAATAGGTTGAAGTATGAAGTGGTTTAAGAAGATATTGGAAACAACAATTCTTTTATTTTTATTTTTAGGAGGAATAAATTTATCACAAGCGCAAACAGTCGTAAACGGTTTTGTAAAGGATGCTTCTACCATGCAGCCTCTTTCTTTTGTGAGTGTCTATTTCGAAGATGGCAAAGGCGTTTTAACCGACCGCGATGGTAGTTATTCCATAGACATAAAAAGTGCAAAAGGCAAGACGCTTACTTTTTCGTATGTGGGGTACAAAAAAGTAGTCAAACAAATTACTCCCGGTAAAGAGCAACAAATTAATGTCAATCTTGAACCCGGGAAGGAACTGGCGGAAATTGTTATTAAAACCCGGAAGAGAGGTAAATACAGGAATAGGAATAATCCCGCGGTACAATTGATAGATCTTGTAATTGAAAATAAAAATAAAAACAGGATCACTTCTTACGATTTCGTACAGTATCAGCAGTACGAAAAACTGGCGCTGTCATTGGTAAATAAATCAGAGAAATTGATGAAGAGCCGCATTCTTAAGAACTATAAATTCGTTCTCGAAAATGTAGATACCACCACGATAGAAGGAAAATCACTTTTACCTATATACATATCCGAAAAATTATCGGATAGGTACCTCAAAAAAGATCCGGAGAAAAATAAGACGGTGGTACTGGCAGAGAAAAAAGTGAATTACGGAAGTTTTCTTGACAATGAAGGCATCAACCAATACATGAACAGATTGTATGCCGACGTTAATATTTACGACAATAATATTACTATCCTGAACGCTCAATTTCTCAGCCCTATTGCTGATGGAGGTCCCACATTTTACCGGTATTTCATAAGAGATACCGTGGTAATTGATGGCGTCAAGTTGATTCAACTTTATTTTACACCTAAAAATCCAAATGATTTAATTTTCAGAGGCACTATGTACATTACTCTTGATGGCAATTACGGCGTTCAGAAAATTAATATGACGATCAGTAAAAATGCCAACCTGAACTGGACACGTGAGCTTAGGATCAACCAGGATTTTGAAAGAGCCGGTGATGGGCGCTATCATGTGGCAAAAAGTACGATGTCGGCTGAATTTTCGCTTACCAAAAATGCGTCGGGGGGATTATTTGGTGAAAGAATGGTGTGGTATAGAAACTACCTGACAGGCACTCCCGCGCCGGATAGTATTTATAATGAGGAGGACGTAGTTATAAAAAACAATTCCGAAAAAGCAGACAGCTTCTGGATAGCAATGCGGCCTGCTAACGCACTATCTCGTGTAGAAGCGAAGGCATATTATAACATTGACAGCTTAAGAAATATGAAATCTTTCAAAAGGCTGGGAGATGTGGTTACCCTGCTTTTTTCAGGCTATTTAGAAGCGGGTAAATGGGAATTTGGCAACACCAATACTTTCTACAGTTTTAACCCGGTGGAAGGATTCAGATTAAAAATTGGCGGCAGAACTACCACCAAACTAAGCAACAGTTTTTATCTAAATTCTTATTTGGCGTATGGGTTTAAGGATGAGAAATTAAAATACCTTTTGGGTGCCACTTATTCTTTTAACCATAAATCCGTCTATTCTTATCCGCTCAATTATCTAAAGCTCAGCTACCAGCATGAGACCACCATTCCCGGCCAGGAATTACTTTATGTTCAGGAAGATAATTTCTTTTTGTCTTTTAAAAGAGGTAACAATAACAAGTGGCTGTATAATAAATATTTTAAGGGAGAGTATGTGAAAGAATTTGGGAAGAATCTTTCTTACAATTTTACATTTAAAAATTGGAGCCAGGCTCCTGCGGGCGATGTTATTTTTCAAAAAGTTGCCGATAATAACCTCGTCAACAATATCACTACTTCTGAATTGTCCGGTACGCTAAGATGGGCTCCCAAAGAACAGTTTTACCAGGGAAAGGAATTCAGAATACCGATTATTAATAAATATCCTGTCTTCTCACTTCGGTTTACCCAGGGCATTAAGGGACTGTTGAATGGTGAATACAATTATCAGGACTTTTACTTACGGTCGGATAAGCGATTTTATCTTTCCCAGTTAGGTTATGTAGATGCCACGCTTGAAGGCGGTTATATTTTTGGAAAATTACCTTTCCCTTTACTTACACTACACCGCGCCAATCAGACTTACGGCTTCCAGGACAATTCGTACAACATGATGAATTTCCTTGAATTTGTGAGTGACAGGTTTGCTGCTTCCAATCTGGATTTTTATTTCAATGGATTTTTCTTAAATAAAATTCCATTGATAAAGAAGCTGAAACTGAGAGAGGTTGCCACTTTCAAGATATTATATGGAGGAATAAGGGATGAAAATAATCCCAACATAAATTCAGAATTGCTTAAATTTCCAACAGACAGTATGGGGCAGCCTACCACTTTTGCTTTAGGCAAAACGCCTTACATAGAAGTGAGTGTGGGGTTGGCAAATATTTTTAAGTTAGTAAGGGTGGATTTGGTTAAGCGAATGACTTATTTAGACAATCCCGGTGTGGTGAAGTTAGGGGTAAGGACAAGAATAAGGTTTGATTTTTAAATTCAGTTATTTAAGGTTAATAATAAATTTATGAGAGAAAAACTTCAACAGATTATTTATAAAATTATAAATCCCATAGTGCGGCTGCTGATAAAAATGGGCTTCACTCCAAACGGGGTTACACTGGTTGGATTTATTTTAAATGTAGGAGTTGCTGTCATTTTTATTACCGGCGCATTGGAAGAAAATCGAGGCGACCTTTCTTATGTGGGTTGGGCAGGAGCATTAATATTATTCTCCGGATTATTTGATATGCTGGACGGGCAGGTGGCAAGGCTTGGCAATATGAGTTCCAAATACGGCGCCTTATTCGATTCTGTTTTAGACCGCTACAGTGAAATGATTATGTTCCTCGGAATCTGTTATTACCTCATCGCGTATCATTATTTTTTAAGCTCATTATTTGCTTTCATTGCACTCATTGGCTCCATGATGGTGAGCTATACCCGCGCCAGGAGCGAAGGATTGGGTATAGAAAATAAAGGAGGTGTGATGCAACGTCCGGAAAGAATTGTGCTGATAGGAGTAAGTGCCCTTGCCTGTGGCATTACCGCTCATTTCATTGGGGAAGATTATAAATATTATATACCCGGGACTTCCATACGGATTTTTGAAACCATAACTGTATTCACATTACCCATTACCGTTATGGCGGTACTTACCAATATTACCGCATTGAAAAGGCTTTTCGATGCTAAAAAAGCTATGGAGGCGCAAAAATAATTACGATGATGAGGTGTTTAAATGGCTGGATTTTTATTGTGATGATATTTATGAGTACCAAAGTATTTTCACAGAGTACTTCGCCGGCAGATACTTTTCCGGTGCCTAAAAATAATCCTTACCAGTTGTTTTATCTGCAACGACAGCCCAACACCAACACCATTGTGGTAGATTTGAACGTGGAAAATGGTAAAGTAAATAATGAGCATCCGGTAATTGTTTATTGGAGAAGATACCAGGAGGACGGAAGAAAAGCCAAACTAAATTTTATACAAAAAGAATTTGCCTACGGCATTCAGTCAAAGAAAATCGCAGACGGAAAATATGAGCTGAATTTTGTTTCTTATAAAAAAATGAAGTTCAGGTTGGAAAGAGGCGCCAATAATATTTGGCAGGTCTTCAGTACCTTAAGTAACGGCTCCAGGATGATACTCCGAAGAATATATTTACACGTAAACGGCGGAAGTTTCTGGAAGCCCCACATAGAATACGTAGAGCTGAAAGGTAGTGAGGCAGGCACTCACAAAGAGATAAGAGAAAGAATTTTTTTGAAAGAATAAATAATGCTGAAAAAAAATTGATACAAAATGGCCATAAAATTGTGGGATGATTTATAGAAAAGTCATTTGAATCTTTATGGCTCTTTTATTCTTTTAAAAGCTAAAAAAATTTGCCCATGAAAAAGAATTACATATCCAACTCCACTGAATCGGTGCGGATGTTTAAAAGCAACCTCATGGAGTCGTTATCAAAAGTTCATTTTGCAGTACCATTAATTATTTACGTACCTGTTATCGGCTATTTCATATACAAGTCGTTTGCATTGCAGGTGGGCTTGTTATTTTTTTTATTTTATTTTTTTTGTGGACTGATGGTATGGACCATTACCGAATATTTTTTGCATCGCTACATTTTTCATTTTGAGCCAAAATCGGAATGGGGAAAAAGGATACATTTTATTTTCCATGGTGTTCATCACGATTACCCCCAGGATACCAAACGCCTGGTGATGCCTCCTTCTGCAAGCATCCCTCTCGCCATTTTATTCTATCTTTTATTTTCTTTATTTTTTCAAAATAAAAGTGATTTATTAGCTTTCTTTGCAGGGTTTATTACCGGTTACTTATTGTATGATATGCTGCATTATGCCATCCATCACCACAATTTTAAAAGCCCTTTAATGAAGAAATTAAAAGTGCACCACATGCTGCATCACTATGCCGATCCGGCCAAAGGCTATGGCGTAAGTTCTGCATTATGGGATATTATTTTTAAATCTGATTTTCCTGAAAAGAAAAAAAGCGTTTCAAATTCGTAAAGTGGAGCATACATTAAAGAGGAATACCAGCCAGGTACAGGAGATCATTTTAGTAGCGTCCATTTCTTTGGTTTATTTAATAGCATCGGCTGTATTCATAGGATTTAAAACCAACCAGTTATTCCTGGTTTGTTTCTTTTGCGCCATGTACTTCGCATCCGGAGCTACCAAAAAACTGATTCTCGGGTTCTCTGTTTTCATAGTTTATTGGATTGTGTTTGACTATATGAAATTGTTTCCGAACTACCGGTTTCAAACGGTACACATCGGTGATTTGTATAGCCTGGAAAAAAAGTTGTTTGGAATAAAATGGGAAGGCTTGCTTTTAACTCCCAATGAATTTTTGCTGCATCAACAAACCACTACATTAGATGTAGTGAGTGGATTTTTCTATTTGTGCTGGATACCCGTTCCATTACTTTTAGCTGTTTATTTATTTTATAAAAACAGGGCTGAGTTCTTAAAATTTGCACTCACTTTTTTCTGGATCAATATCCTGGGATTTATCATCTATTACGTTTACCCCGCCGCGCCACCGTGGTATGTAGAGCAATATGGTACTGTCTTTAATGCAGCCACACGCGGCAATCCAGCCGGATTACAAAGGTTTGATTCATTTTTCAACATTCAGATATTTCATAGCCTGTATGCGCAAAGCTCCAACGTATTTGCAGCCATGCCTTCTCTGCATTCGGCGTATCCTTTACTGGTACTTTATTATGGGCTTCGCAATAGAATGGGTTGGATGAATATCCTCTTTATCATCATAACGATTGGTATCTGGTGTGCCGCTATTTATACAGGCCATCATTATGTTTTGGATGTTTTAGCAGGAATTTTGTGTTGCTTCATAGGCACTGTTTCCTTCAACCGGATACTAAAATTGAAACCTGTAGAAAAAATGCTGGAGGCTTATCTGCGTGTGATACAATAGAAGTTTAAAAAAATGCTTTACTACACGGAGAAAAGGTAGCTATTTTTATAATCATAGTTGCGGAATTTAATTACCTCATCAAATCAGGATTATAAAAAATGCAACCGAAAAATTGAAACGGATGCAGTATACCGATCAGTCTCTATTGTTTCAAAAAATACAATCTCCCATTTTACAATTAAATTTGCCTGATGCCGGAGAATAAACAGCGCAAAAAATTATTGGATCTCAGTGTGCTGAGAAAAGTTTTTGCTTATGCTTTGCCCTATAAGAATAAAGTTTACATTTCGATCTTCCTCTCGATTGTGCTGGCAGTTATTTCGCCGCTAAGGCCCTATCTTATTCAATATACCGTAAATCATTTTATAGCCGATAAGGATATGTATTGGCTCATTCTTATCACTATTATTCAAATAGGAATGTTGCTGGTGGAAACGGCGCTTCGTTTTTATTTTGGCTTTATTACTTCGTGGCTGGGGCAAACGGTTGTAAAAGACCTTAGGGTAACCGTTTATAAAAAAGTACTCAGCCTGAATCTTACCCAGTTTGACAGAACACCCATTGGCACACTAACCACCCGAACGATCAATGATATTGAATCGGTGAACGATATTTTTTCCGACGGATTAATCCCTATTATTTCAGATCTGCTTTCCATAGCTTCCATTTTGCTGTTCATGTTTGGCGTGGATTGGAAATTGTCACTGATAAGCCTGGCACCATTCCCGATCATTATTATTGCGACTTATTTTTTTAAAGAAAGTGTCAACAAATCTTTTATAAAAGTAAGGAACGCGGTGGCCACATTAAATGCTTTTGTGCAGGAACATCTTACGGGAATGAGCGTGGTACAGGCCTTCGCTGTGGAAGATAAAGAGTTTAAAAAATTTAAAGAGATCAACAAGCAACATCGCAACGCAAATTTAAAAGCCATTTTCGCTTATTCCGTTTTCTTCCCCATCGTGGAAATTGTGTTGGCGTTTTCTATCGGCCTGCTGGTTTGGTGGGGTGGCAATTATGCATTCAATGCCGGTGTAATCATTGCATTTATTATGTACCTGAATTTGTTGTTTAGGCCTTTGCGTGTAATAGCGGACAAATTCAATGTACTGCAAATGGGAATGGTGGCCAGCGAAAGGGTTTTTAAAGTTTTGGAAAATCCGGACGTTACACAAAATATTCATGAGGGAATCCATTCGGGTTCTGTAAAAGGAGAAGTGGAATTTGATAAAGTGTGGTTTGCCTATGTGGGCGAGCAATATGTTTTAAAAAATATTTCTTTTAAAATATTACCTGGCGAAACGCTTGCGATTGTAGGCCACACAGGAAGCGGAAAAACCTCCATCATCAGTTTACTCAACCGGCTTTATTCCATCAAAAAGGGTGACATAAAAATAGACCATCACAGTATTAATGAGTTCGATATTGATTTTCTGAGAAGCAGAATAGCCGTGGTTTTGCAGGATGTTTTTTTATTTGGCGGTTCTGTTCTGGATAATGTAACGCTTAGAAATCCTTCTATAAAACGGGAGCAGGTTATAGAAGCAGCAAAGATGATTGGCGTTCATAATTTCATCATGCAGTTGCCCGGTGGTTACGATTATAATGTGATGGAAAGAGGAGCCACTCTATCACTTGGCCAGCGACAATTATTATCTTTTCTCAGAGCGCTGCTGTATGATCCTTCCATATTAATTCTGGACGAAGCCACTTCTTCCATTGACAGTGAAAGTGAAATGCTGATACAGCGTGCCATTGATAAATTGATCCTCGGAAGAACTTCCATTGTAATAGCCCATCGTTTATCTACCATCCGCAAAGCCGATAAAATAATTGTACTTGACAAAGGCGAAATAAAAGAAATGGGGACGCA
>DATCWN010000017.1:0-2397 GCA_036566285.1 Hanamia sp. | reverse complement strand
CCTGTTGGCTGCCCTTTGCATTGGGAAATATCGATTTTAGCCGATTAATTTCACATTAACGGCATTCATGCCTTTTTGTCCATTCTGCAAGTCAAATTCCACTTTGTCGTTTTCTTTAATCTCGTCAATTAAGCCGCTTGCATGTACGAAGGTTTCTTTAGAAGAATCGTCGTGTTTGATAAAACCGAATCCTTTTTCTGAATTGAAAAATTTTACAGTTCCTGTGTTTTTGTTGTCCATTGTATTGTTTGTTTAAAAAGTTATTAGATACAAATGTATAGTTTTAAAATGGATTAAATATCGCGACATCAGATTATTTAACTTTTAAAAATAATGGGCATCTGTCATCGCTTTTTTGTTAGCTTTTCAAAGAGCTTGCCAAACATGGGGCTTTCTGTTTTTTCTATTTTATCCCAGAAAGTAAAATACAAACCATAGTTATATTTAAACTGCTTGTGGTGAAGCGAATGGTGCGTGGCGCCTATCATCCAGGAACCCAAAAAGTTGAAATGGCTTTTAGGGTAAATTTCAATATCAAGGTGATTGATCACACTGCTGAAAGTCATGATAACCAGCAGGAGAATAATTACATAGTAGTGCATGGGTAACACCATAAGAAGTATGGGTAAAAAAATAGCCTGCAACAATCCCTCTAGCGGGTGGAAAGAAAACGCTGTAAAAGGAGATGCTATTTTACTGTCGTGGTGAACCTTGTGTACGATTCTGAATACCGAAGGAATGTGCATCCAGCGGTGCATCCAGTAATAATAAGTTTCCTGCAAAAGCATAAACACCATAAGGCTTACAGGAAGATACCACCAACCGTATTCATTAATTTCGGTATAGACTTTTGTAAATCCTTTTTGCCATAAAATTACCGTGATGGTTCCTGCAGCGGAAAAAATAAATGCAGAAATCATACTCCATTTTATTTCTTTTTTCAATTGCTTTCGGTCGTATGCTTTTGGGTTTATTTTCCTTTCTTTCCATTTATCCGGGAACCATACATAAAAAATAAAATAAAATAAACCGGCCACTAAAAAATACCTTCCGGTAATGACCGCAAAGAAAATAAGGGTAAGCATTAAAATCCAAAAGCCTGAAGTAAAATCCGGTAAGTTCATGAAGTAAATTTCAGCAATAAAAAATGATTTATTTTTTAAAAATCAATGAAAACATTATTGACCATACCAACTGATGGCCATAGAAATGAAAATAAAATGGAACCTTTGCGCATTGAAAAAATAATTTAATTTTTTTATTAAAACAATCATATGCAAAAATGAACGACAACTATGCAATTATTAACGGGGAATTTATTTTACAATCAGAGGCCAAATTATTAATCAGCGACCTTTCTGTTCAAAGAGGTTATGGCATATTTGATTTCCTGAAAACCCTCGATTACCAGCCTGTATTTCTTGATGACCATCTGGACCGTTTTTATTTTTCTGCTGCTGAAATGAATTTTAAAATTGAGGTAAAAAAAGAACAGCTAAAAGCCTTAATCCATCAGTTAATAGAAAAAAACAACCTGCCCGATTCCGGTATCAGAATTACTTTAACCGGTGGCTACTCAGAAGATGGCTACTCTCTTGCCGATCCCAATTTATTGATAACGCAGGCGCCATTTAGGTATGATGAAAATAGTTTTAAAAAAGGAATTCATTTAATTACTTATGAGCACCAGAGGCAGTTGCCGCATGTAAAAACGATTGATTACATCTATGCCATTTATCTTCAGCGGTTCATTAAAGAACATGATGCCGATGAAGTATTGTACCACCATCAGTCTGAAATAACGGAATGCCCGCGGGCAAATTTCTTTTTGGTAACGCCTAATAATGAAGTGATAACGCCTGCAAAAAATATTTTGAAAGGAATTACCAGGAAAAAAATTTTAGAATGCTCTCAATTCAATATCAAAGAAGGCACTATAAGTCTAAGGGATATTGAAAATGCGAAAGAAGCTTTTATTACCAGCACTACCAAATATGTGCTGCCCGTTTTAAAGATAGATGGCAATCCGGTTGTGGATGGCAACCCCGGCAAGATTACTGCAAAGATTAGCAGGTTGCTGGTGTCTTTATTTAATTGATAAAATCATTTTTAGAGAATAATAAATATTCACTGCATTGAATATTTGTAAACTTCTTTTTAAATCCATTTTGTATAAACCCTATTACAAAAAAAGCATTTGCTCACAAAGCCACCCAGAGCAGAAAGTTTAACTAAAAAAGCCTTAGCGCGTTTTAATTAAAAATATAGTTGGTATTATAATTGTTTTTCAATGGACCTAATCAAATAAATATTATTATGAAAAAGCAATTCCTTTTTTTATCAGCTGCATCATTATTTATGTTAGGCTCCTGTAATAATAATGCGGATTCCGATGCT
>DATCWN010000535.1:0-2811 GCA_036566285.1 Hanamia sp. | reverse complement strand
CCCTTTTGGTTTTTACCGGTTTTTGTTTTTATAAGAATGACACCAGCGGCGGAACGCGACCCGTAAAGTGCGGCGGCATTCGGGCCTTTAAGCACACTGATAGATTCTATATCTTCAGAATTGATATCAGAAATGGCATTGGAAAAATCCCTGGAGCCTCCGGTTCCCAATAATTGTGAATTATCAACCGGCACACCGTCTACCACAAACAAAGGTTGGTTTTGTCCGTCAATGGAAGTTTCACCCCGGATGATAATACGTGAAGACCCCATGTCTCCCTGGCTGTTGGTAACATTTACCCCTGCAATCTTCCCTGACAATGCATTTACCAGGTTGGTTTCCTTAGCCTCTGAAATATCTTTGGCCTTGAGTTCCTGCACCGAATAGCCTAAAGATTTTTTTTGTTTAGAGATACCCAATGCAGTTACCACCACTTCATTCAGTATGTTATCTTCCTTGTCTAAGGAAATCTGAATAAATGTTTGCGGTGAAGTAACCACTACTTCCTGTGGCCTGTATCCTATAAAGGAAATGATCAGTGTGCTTTTATCAGCAGCATTGATTTCAAAATTCCCCTTTTCATCTGTCAGTGCATGGTTTGAAGTGTTTTTGACTGATACAGATGCACCCGCTAATAGCTGGCTATTATTTTTTGCACTCACATTCCCTTTTATTGGAAACGTTTGAGCCTGTATGGATTGTGATAGCAGGATCAATAAAGACACTACTAAAAATTTAAAATTCCTTTTCATAAAATTGATCTGTTTATTATTTTAAAAAGTTTGATGAAGTGATACCTTGTTCTTAAAGACATAGCATTGGCATAAAACTGCCATGTACCAATTACTGCAGGTATGCAGTATTGTTAGTAGTGTAAAAAGTCCTTAAAAAAGTAAGTGAAAATTATTTACAACAACAACTATCATCATTGATATTGCAACAGCAGATAGTAAAACGGTGGAGGGTATTAGAAGCAGGAACCTGTGTATTGGGTTGATTGATTCCTTTTACTTGTTTCATTTTTTATTTTTTTGAGATTTTGACGCCGCTACTTTATCAAAAAAGGAGAATCTATTGTTTAAAATAAAAACGCTCCCGACAAATCAGAAGCGTTTCAGTTGTATAACACAAATATGTTTTTAAAACCTGCATCTGACTTATCTCCCCCGATTTCCCGGGATGGAATTAGCACCATTTCTACATTGACTGTTTAGACGGTTGCCAAGGCTTCATTGGGCCATTACCCTCTGCCTTTCTTGATAAGTAAATTAATTACGGATGCAAGATTAAATCATTCTTATTACCCTACCAAATTTATAGACTATTTTTTTAAAAAAATTTTATTCCATTCAAAAAGTGAGGAATAAAAACATCTTTTGGAACATTAAAGTGTGGCTTTTTTGATTCAAGATTTTTCAAGTTTCTATACGATACGGAAAATTTTTTCAGATGTCGTGGCATCGGGTGTTCTTTCATTAAGGCGTATGATGGAGGGAGGAGGTTCTTGAGGAATAAATCTGATAAATAAATGATTTTTATTATAGATAATACATAGCAGAAATTATTTAATTTTATAAAAGTATAATTTTAGGACTGGACACCTTTTGCTCAGGTCCGGGGATACTGTATAGATAAAGCCTAGATAAAGCCTACATAGTGTATGAATAGTGTATGCGGGTAGCAAAACCTGCCCTGAGCCTTTCGGGAAATTATTATCTATATTCTTTTCTGTTTATAAACTGAGATTATAATGGATTACAAAACTCCCAATACCGCATTATACAATATTCCTTTCATTATCGAGTCGTTTAACGATATGCCCTATAAGGCGTTAGGCACATCAGGATGGTATGTGCCTAATGTGGGATTAGGTACCTGGAAATTTGGATACCCTGAAACGGGAGACGGTTCCCGAATAGGTGAGGAGAAGGCATTCGGTCTCTTCGAAAGAGCTATTGAATTAGGAGTTACTTTTTGGGATACCGCCAACCGGTATAATAATGCTTCGGGAAATTCAGAAAGAATTATCGGAAAATGGCTGAAGAATCATCCGCAGCAAAGACGGAATGTAATATTGGCCACTAAAGTTTTTGGAGGCATGGATGGACTTACTCCTAATCATTGTGGCCTTTCACGGGGGAATATCCTGGACTCTGTATATGCTTGTCTGGAAAGACTTCAGGTAGATTATATTGATCTGCTTTACTTTCATGCATTTGACCCCTTTGCGCCTATTGAAGAAAGCCTGGCAGCCATAGAAGATCTGGTAAGGCAAGACCTGGTGCGTTATTTTGGAGTTTCTAATTTTACAGTAGAAAATTTAAAAGATTACCAGGCTGTTCAAAGCAATTTGTCTGTCCGCAGCAGGATGGTAGCGATACAGAATCAATTCGATATTTTACACGGTGAACCCGCGGCTTATAGCGGAGTACTGAATTATGCGCAACAAATGGGAATGTCCTTTATAGCCTGGAGCCCGTTGGCCAGGGGGCTTCTTTCAGAAAAATATCTTGATGTAGCCCATGTAGGGAAAGGAGATCGTTTATTTGACGAAGGAATTATGAAAGATAAGCTGGATGATTATACTAAACAAAAGCTAAGCAAATTAGCCACATTAGCCCATCAATGGGATATGAAATTAAGCCAACTTGCCCTGGCCTATTTGCTATCTCTTCCGGGGATGGGGCCGGTCATCCCGTCCTCGGCAACCATTTCCCAATTGGAGTTAAATGCAGCAGCAGGCAGAATGAAATTAAGCGTAGATCAAAAGAGCCAGATACAACAGGCACTCGAATGAGGTAGTCGAAGAAA
>DATCWN010000347.1:0-26328 GCA_036566285.1 Hanamia sp. | reverse complement strand
ATAGTTGCAGTTTGTAAGCAATCTGGCATCCACATTGTTCCGCAAATCAATTTGCTGGGACATCAATCATGGGCCAGTAAAACCGGCAAACTACTCGCCGTATATCCGCAGTTTGATGAAACGCCGTGGGTAAAGATGCCTGAGAAATATGTATGGCCCAATGAAGATGGTTTGTATTGCAAGAGTTATTGCCCGCTGCATCCGGAAGTACATAAAGTAGTATTTGATTTGATGGACGAGATATGTGATGTTTTTGAAACAGACGCTTTTCATGCGGGCATGGACGAAGTGTTTTATATTGCCGACAGCAAATGCCCACGTTGTTCAGGGCATGATCCGGCAGAATTGTTTGCAGGAGAAGTTTCAAAAATCAGGAATCATCTTGCTGAAAAGGGAAGGCATTTATGGATTTGGGGCGACCGCCTCATAGATGGTAAAACAACTGGCATGGGTAGATGGGAAGCAAGTATGAACAACACTTTTCGTGCAGTGGATATGATTCCCAAAGATGTGGTGATCTGCGACTGGCATTACGAACGCCCCGATCAGACAGCAGTTTATTTTGCTATGAAAGGATTGAGCGTGGTAACCTGCCCTTTCCGCGATCCTAAAGCCGCATTGCTGCAATTGGATGATATGTATAAGTTCCGCCAAAATTCTACACCGGAAATGAAGAGCCGTTTTTTAGGAATCGTTTCCACAGCATGGTCGGGCGCCGGTGCTTTTTTGAAAGAGTTTTATGAAAAAAATCCAGCAGAAAATGCTGATAAAAATTCAGTGTCGAATACATTGAAAGCCGTGTTTCCTAAACCATAAAAAAGATGAATAAAAGCAGGCTTGGATCTATAGATGTGTTGCGGGCACTCGTCATGTTCTTTATGGTTTTTGTCAATGATCTTTGGACGATAAAAGGTGTGCCTGCATGGCTGGAACATGCGCCCGGCAGGGCTGATGCAATGGGCTTTTCGGATATTATATTTCCCGCGTTTCTCTTTATTGTTGGACTGTCAATTCCTTTTGCCATAAAAAACAGGATAGCACGGGGCCAATCGCACAGCGACATATTTAAGCATATTTTATTGCGCGCGCTTGCCTTAATTGTAATGGGGTTTTTCCATGTTAACATGGAAAGTTATAGCGATGCCTCCCTGCTTCCGGAAGCAGTTTGGGAAATATTAATTACCCTTGGCTTCTTTTTAATTTGGCTTGAATACAAAGACGATAAAATAAAAAAATATAAAACGTGGTTACAGGGAACCGGCATCTTACTTCTTGTATTCATGGCATTTTTATACAAGGGAAATTCAAATGATGGATGGGTATGGATGCAGCCTCACTGGTGGGGAATTCTGGGACTTATTGGCTGGGCTTATCTGCTTTGTGCAAGTATTATTTTATGGGGCGGAGAAAAGATGAATATCATAATTGGCTCTTTACTTTTTTTTATATTTTTTAATGCAGCGAGCCAACTCGGATGGATTGATTTTTTATCGCCTTTCACACAATATGGCATTCTTGACTTAGGCAATGCTTCCAATTCCACTTTAGTGATGGCGGGCGTACTTGTTGCAGTAATTTATCGCAATCAACCTGCATCATTTTCTAAACTTATTGCATGGCTTTTTGGAATTGCACTAATGTTATTTCTTTTCGGATTGATCACGCGGCCCTTGTGGGGTATTTCAAAAATCAGGGCTACACCGTCATGGACTACAATATGTGCCGGAATTAGCATTCTGGCTTTTACTCTACTCATTTATATAGTTGATAAAAAAGGAAAACAAAATTGGTTTGAAATAATAAAGCCCGCGGGCACAAGCACGCTTACCTGTTACCTGCTGCCCTATTTCCACGAAGCGATTTTTATTTCTTTATTAGGATGGAGACTTCCTATGTTTTTAAGAACTGGCGCCATCGGCATCATTAAATGCCTCCTATTCGCTTTGATAATTGTGTTGATTACAGGGTGGCTGGAAAAAAGAAAAATAAGATTGAGAATATAAAAGCTGAAAGCTTTAGTCTTATCTTGGATGAGAATTTACAGATTAGAAAATCTTTCCGATTTAACTTGTTAGATTTGTTTTCCATCCCTCAATAAAATTTATGCTGGATTTAAAAGAGAAATATATTATCAACAAACAGCAGGAGCCAATTGCTGTACAATTGGATATAAAAACTTTCAGGAAAATAGAAGAAACTCTGGAAGACTACGCCCTCACTCAATACATGGAGGAAACTGAATTTGATGAAAAATTTACTTTAAAAGAAGCGAAAAAATATTATAAAAGCCTTCTCGTTAATCAATAGTGGAATTAATTCTTCTACGGACAATTCAAATCCGCATATTGCTTACTCCAATCATCGTAACAATCTATGCTTACACTGCAAGCCCCGCTTTTACAAGTCCACGCAACTTTAAGCCATGATGTAACTTTTTTGGGAATGCTTACCTGGTAATAATAAAATCCTGCGCCTGCTTTTGAATCGCAACTCTGTAGTAGTTTGTAAGTGTATGCGCTGGTTTGGAGCAGGCTGTCTATCGTTTGCTTGGGATGTATATTTCTTTGATAAGGGCTTGTGATATTGAATGATGTAAATCCCATTCTTGGTCCGCGCAACATCACATTCCATTTTGCCGGTTTACTTCCTTCATTAAAGGTTTTCCCGTTAACAGAAATGTTGGCTGTACCATTTCTATAAAAATTAATTTTTAAATCATCACTCATTATTATTCTGTCTGATTCCCATTGCACCGGGAATGTTTTCGGCTCCCCTACAGCCCAATCACCGGTAGTAGGGTACTCACTACTATCCTGCACAAATATTTTTATTAAATCGAATAGCTCTGTTTTCTTTGTTTGGCTAAAAGAATAACCGGCAATCAAAAGAAGTAGTAACAAAGAAGTCGCTGTTTTCATGTCAATAATTTTAAAGGTTTTATTTCTGACAATAATTCACCAAGACGGTGATGGCTTCTTCAGCAAAGAAATTTTTCCAAGACATGGATTGCTTTCTCAAATTTATGTATTATTCCAATTATGTAATGCAGGTTTATTTTTGCTTTGTGATTTTTTGCAGGAGTTAAATACCGATTGTGGGATACATTTTATTTATTAATAAAAAAGGGTAGGCTTCATTTAGACTATTGGTTTTGCGGAGAGAGAGGGATTCGAACCCCCGGAGGCTTTCACCTCAACAGTTTTCGAGACTGCCGCATTCGACCACTCTGCCATCTCTCCGAAGTATAAAACAATTGAATAAAATTACAATCCTTGTGAATATCCTTCGATACGTTTGTTTTTTTTTATTTCCTCAAAAAAGCTATCCACGAATTCTGAATCATTGGCTAATCAGCTAATTGGAACATTTGCTAATTTTCACATTTTTACGTTTGCTCATTATTAAATCATCTCTTTCAATTTCTCTACCACCACATCTACTTCTTCTTTTGTATTGTATTTGCTGAAAGAAAAACGAACGGTAATCTGGTTGGGATTATGAGTGATAGCGCGTATTACATGACTTCCGTTCTCAGCGCCTGAAGTGCAGGCGCTTCCACCGCTGGCGCAAATGTTATGAATGTCTAAATTGAAAAGTAGCATTTCAGATTTCTCCGTTTTTGGAAATGCAACACTTAAAACGGTATAAAGGCAATTGCCATTTATATCACCATTAAAATGAACACCGGGAATGTTTTTTGTAAGACTTTCTTTCATGTAATCCCTCACTTCTTTTATTTGCCTGCTTTCGGCTTCCATGTTTTGGTTGGCAATTTCCAGCGCCTTTGCAATGCCAACAATACCATAAATATTTTCTGTGCCGGCACGCATGTTCCTTTCCTGGCTGCCGCCATTTATGAAAGGATGAATTTTTACATTTTCATTGATGTATAAAATACCAACTCCTTTTGGCCCGTGAAATTTATGACCAGCGCCTGAGATAAAATGAACCGGCAATTTTCTAAGGTCAATGGGGAAGTGAGCTAGGGTTTGAACCGTGTCTGAATGAAAAATGGCATTGTATTTTTTACATAGATTTCCTACAAATTCTATGTCGGTAATATTTCCAATTTCGTTGTTAGCGTGCATCAAAGTAACCAAACATTTTTCCTTACTTTCTTTTAATAATTTTTCAAAATCCTCGAGGTCAATATGTCCGTTGGCCAACACTTTTACATAAGATAATTTGGCCTCTCCTGTTTTGTGTAAATGCTCTACAGAATGTAATGTGGCATGATGTTCTATGGGTGAGCTGATAATACGCTTACATCCTAAATCGTGCACCGCAGCATTGATGGCGGTGTTGGTGCTTTCTGTACCGCCACTTGTAAAAAATATTTCTGCAGGATGCGCATTCAAAATTTTAGCTACTGATTTCCTGGCATTTTCAATAGCCATTCTTGTTTCGCGGCCATAAGAATATATGGAAGATGGGTTGCCGAACTTTTCGGTGAAATAAGGCTTCATGGCTTCAAACACTTCCGGGTCAAGAGAAGTGGTTGCAGCATTATCAAAATATATTCTTTCCATGGAAATGGTTAATTCGTTGATGGGTTTATTGGTTAATTGGGTTTATTGGTTAATTGGTTTGTTGGTTAATTCATTCATCATTGGCTTATCAGCCCATTTTTTAATTTTCACATTTTCCAATTTTCCAATTTTCACATTGGCTAATTGGCTAATTAATCACATCGCCTCATTAATATCTTTCATTATTTTCTTCGCGATATTTTCAGCAGTAGTTTCAAAATTACTTTCAGAATAAATTCTTAAAATAGGTTCTGTGTTGCTTGTTCTTAAATGTACCCAGTCATTATCAAATTCTATTTTTAATCCGTCTTCCGTGTTGATGGGATTGTTTTTGTATTTATCTTTTATTTTCTGAAAAAGCTCTTTTACATCCACATTTTTCTCCAGCGTTATTTTATTTTTTGAGATAAAATAATCCGGATACATTCCTCTTAACTGCTTGATACTTTTTTTGGAATGTGCCAGGTGGGAAAGAAATAAACCAATCCCGATTAATGCATCGCGGCCATAATGAAAATCAGGTACAATAATTCCGCCATTTCCTTCTCCGCCAATCACCGCGTTTACTTCTTTCATTTTATACACCACATTCACTTCGCCCACAGGAGATGGAAAATATTCTCCGCCATGTTTATGAGTAATTTCTTTTAGTGATTTGGTGGAAGACATATTGCTTACCGTATTTCCTTTTTTATGAGTAAGTACATAATCCGCAATGCTCACCAATGTATATTCCTCGCCAAACATACTGCCATCTTCACAAACAAAGCAAAGCCTGTCCACATCAGGATCTACAGCGATTCCCAGAGATGCGTTTTGTTTTTTTACTTCATTACTAAGTCCGGTTAAATGCTTGGGAAGCGGTTCAGGATTATGGTCAAATTTTCCATTCACTTCTTCATTGATTACAATAATATCTTTTACACCCAATGCTTTTAATAAGGCCGGAATATAAATAGCGCCCGAACTATTAATAGGGTCTAAAACAATTTTAAATTTTGCTTTCTTAATGGCCTCCACATCAACAAGGTGATAATTTACAACGGCTTCAATGTGCTTTTGTAAATAGGAATCATCTTTTTGATAGCTACCTATTTTATCAATACCTGCGAAAACAAATGATTCATTTTTGGCAGCAGAAAGTACTTTTTCTCCTGCTTGTGCATCAAGAAACTCTCCATTACTGTTGAGCAATTTCAACGCATTCCATTCTTTAGGGTTGTGGCTTGCGGTAAGGATAATTCCTCCTGCTGCATTTTCAGCTTTCACCGCAATTTCCACGGTGGGTGTGGTAGTAAGCCCCAGGTCAACTACATGAAAACCACATGCCATCAAAGTATTGGCGCAAAGGTCGCTCACCATTTTTCCGCTTATTCTTCCATCACGGCCAATGACAATTTTTTTATTGTCATTGGGGTCCAATGAACCTGCGAATGCCGCTGTAAATTTTACAATATCTAATGGGGTAAGATTTTCGCCAGGCTTGCCGCCGATGGTTCCTCTTATGCCGGAGATGCTTTTTATCAGTGCCACTATGCTTTTTTTAAGGTTGCAAATTTAAGTTTTAAATTGATTAGTTGTTCAGCGCAATGTTCAGCAAAATTTTTCTAAATGAATATTTGTCATATTTTCTTTAGCAAAAACTTTGATAAATAAAATTCCATTCACCATTCACCATTGCCCATTTACCAAAATGCCCATTCATAATTTCTTCTGTTTTACATTTGCCGGCAAATAATTGCAATGACGGACACCCAACCCTGGTTTGAACAATGGTTTAATTCACCTTATTACCATCAGTTATATTTTAAAAGAGATGAAGCGGAGGCTGCGGAATTTATAAATAAGTTATTGGACCATTTACAGCCACCACCGCAATCGGTAATGCTTGATATAGCGTGTGGGAGAGGCCGCCATTCCATACAACTGGCCTCCAAAGGGTTTGATGTGAGTGGCATTGATATTTCTATTGACAGCATTGCCGAAGCCAAACAGAATGAGAATGACCTCCTTCATTTTTTTGTACATGATATGCGCCTTCCGTTTTGGATCAATTACTTTAATTATGCCTTCAATTTTTTTACAAGCTTTGGATATTTTAAAACAAGGCGTGAACACGATAATGCTATCAGAACCATTGCGCAATCTTTGAAAAGCGAGGGCATTTTTGTTATAGATTATTTGAATGTTCATTATTCAGAAGACCATCTTGTTCATCAATCTGAAAAAGAAATAAACGGTGTCAATTTTTATATTACCAAATGGTTTGATGAAGATCATTTTTATAAAAAAATAATTATTGAAGATGAAGTTTTGGACGCGCCCCTGGAGTACCTGGAAAAAGTAGCCAAATTTACATTAGGTGATTTTACTGAAATGTTTGCCTATCACCACATGCAGGTGCAGGAAGTATTTGGGGATTATAATTTAGGCCCTTATCATGTAAGAAATTCTCCACGGATGATTATTGTGGCAAAGAAGATGGGGTGATAGTGATGAATAGTGAATGGTGAATAGTCAATGGTGAATAGTGTCAATGGTCAATGGTGAATAGTCAATGGTCAATGGTGAATCGTGCTGTCTTTAAACCTTGAACCTTCAACTACTTATCTCCATGCACAAAAATAACACTCCCACTTTTTTCCGTATCGGATGTTATTCTCACTTCATATCTTTTGTCACCGTCTGTAACGATCATCAGCGCTGTATTTGGTGGAATGGTTCCCAGATTTTCCGCATACATCGTTACAATATTTTCTCTTGCATCCTCATCTAACGAAAGTGTGAGCGATACCGGTTTATCGGTTAATTTTTTATGCGACAAAACTAATTTTTCATTGTAAAATACAGAGATGGAATCGCCATCAATTTCTCCATTATCATAAAAGTCGAGACGGAATGTGGGGTGATTTATAGCTATCGTTTTTACAATATCTTTTCTCCGGTTCTCAAACCTCTTTTTAGGAGCGGCTGTTATATTTTTAATTTCCGGGCTGGTAATTGGTTTTTCACCAATTGGTTTATCTTTTATTATAGTTGATAATTTCTTTGAAGGCTCTTGTACGGGATTTCTTTTTGCTATAGCCCCGGGTGTTTTTTTCGGAGTGATTAAAGGTTTTTTGGGAGCCACTTTCTTTTGGGGTGCTTTTGCAATTTCACTTTTCTTATTCGGCTTTATCCCCATCGGCAATTTGTTTACAATTCTTCTGGCGAGTGCGGTAGTACCTTGTCCGCAACCCTTGCCCTGGTTGGGTGCGGGTATCCATGTGCCACGCAAAACTTCTGTGTCATCGCCTTCTTTTTCATAATGCAGCCGATGTGTTTGAAAACAATTTATAAAGTCCGGCGGTGTATTAGATTTGGTTCTTTCTACTTCGGTTACTGTTATCTCGTTGGTAACTCTGTTTAACAAACCTGTAAGCCGGCATATTGTATAATATTTTTTCCCGAATTCATTGAAGTAGGTGTAAGAATATCCTGAAACCCGCGTCCCTTCTGTCTGCAATTCTAATACATAAGTCAGGTGGCTTCCTCCAAGTCCTGAATATCCGTAAGTAGTTTCATCAAAGCCACCTTTCCATTGCCCGTTAAAATTAACTACAGAGTTTTTTTTGTGCGTAGTAGATTGCGCAGATAAAAAAGTAAAATTTCCAAACAATAAAAATGCCAGTGTAAAAATCCGTTTCATTATGTCCGTATTTTTTCTACTCAAAATTAATTGTTATTAAAAGCGTATCCTTTCAAAGGAATAGTATCTTAATCTAATACTTCGTTAAATTTGCGTTTCTAAAAAATAAAAAATAAAATCTTTTTAAGTTTACAGAATGATAAATATAACTTTCCCGGATGGCGCTGTAAGGCAGTATGAACAAGGATCTTCGGCATTAGACATAGCCAAATCAATTAGTGAGGGACTTGCCAGAAAAATATTAGCTGCTGAAATAAATGGCGAAGTTTGGGACATTACAAGGCCTATAAAAAACGATGCCTCAGCTAAATTTTTAACATGGAATGATGAAAAAGCAAAATCTACTTTCTGGCATTCATCCGCTCACCTTATGGCAGAAGCAGTGGAAGATACTTTTCCCGGAGTAAAATTCTGGGTAGGGCCGCCGGTGGAAAAGGGCTTTTATTATGACATGGATCTGGGGGAAAACGTAATTACAGAAACAGACCTTGTAAGACTCGAAAAAAAAATGGCCGAGCTTTCAAAGCAAAATAATCCTTTCATCAGGAAAGAGATTTCAAAAGCAGATGCCGTAAAATATTTTGAAGAAAAAGGAGATGAATATAAACTGGATCTGCTTACTCATTTAGAGGATGGCAACATTACTTTTTACACACAGGGGCAATTTACCGATCTGTGTCGTGGGCCGCACATCCCTTCCACAGGGCTTATAAAAGGAATTAAACTGACCTCAATTGCCGGCGCTTACTGGAAAGGTGATGAAAAAAATAAAATGCTTACCCGCATTTATGGCGTTACTTTTCCTAATCAAAAAGAGCTGGATGAATACCTTGTTTTTTTAGAAGAAGCCAAAAAAAGAGATCATAGAAAAATAGGAAAAGAATTAGAGTTGTTTGCTTTTAGCGAAAAAGTGGGAGCGGGGCTGCCGTTATGGTTACCTAAAGGCGCCATGCTGCGTGGAAGATTGCAGGATTTTATGCAAAAGGCTCAATTAGAATCGGGCTATCTTCCGGTGATTACTCCGCACATCGGTAATAAGAATTTGTACATCACCAGCGGGCATTATGAAAAGTATGGAAAAGACAGTTTTCAGCCGATAAAAACCCCGCAGGAAGGCGAAGAGTTTTTCTTGAAACCTATGAATTGCCCACATCATTGTGAAATTTACAAGACATCGCCAAGGAGCTACAAGGACCTGCCACTGAGACTTGCAGAGTTTGGAACTGTGTATCGTTATGAGCAATCGGGCGAATTGCATGGCCTTACGCGTGTACGCGGATTTACCCAGGATGATGCGCATTTATTTTGTATGCCCAACCAGGTAAAAGACGAATTTAAAAAAGTAATTGACCTGGTTTTATATGTGTTTAGTTCACTCGGATTTACTGATTATACAGCGCAGATTTCTTTGCGCGACCAGGTGGATCGCTCAAAATATATTGGCAGCGATGAGAATTGGGATCTGGCAGAACGAGATATTGTGGAAGCCGTAGAAGAAAAGGGATTGAAGAACGTGGTAATTGAGTATGGGGAAGCGGCATTTTATGGGCCGAAGCTGGACTTCATGGTTCGTGATGCGATAGGCAGAAAATGGCAATTGGGAACCATACAGGTGGATTATAATTTGCCTGAAAGATTTGACCTTACTTATATTGGAGAAGATAATGCCAAACACAGGCCGGTGATGATACATCGCGCGCCATTCGGAAGTCTGGAACGTTTTGTTGCAGTACTTATTGAACATTGCGCGGGTAAATTTCCGATGTGGCTTACCCCGGTTCAGGTAAAAGTTTTACCAATAAGCGATAAATTTCTTCCTTATGCAGAAAATATTTTATCTCAATTAAAAAATAATGATATTCGTGGTGAAATTGATAGCCGGAGTGAAAAGATTGGCAAAAAAATAAGGGATACAGAATTGGCAAAAATCCCATTAATGCTTATTATTGGAGAGAAAGAAGTAAATGATGGAATGGTTTCTGTGAGAAGACAGGGTAAAGGCGATGAAGGAACCAAAACTGTAAAAGAATTTATTGATATGGTAAAAGAAGAAGTAGATAGTAAAGCATTGATAAAATAGCAGATAAAATAAGATTTGGTAAGAATTTTACAAATTAAAAAAGAAAAGAAATTTAGCAAAGACATTTTTTGGATTGTAAGTACAGGATTAGGAGTTATTTTTATTGTACTTATTATTTACAAATTATTCATAATAAAATAAAACACTTTATAACCTAAAATCAATTAATGGCATTTCCACCACGGCCGAGAGGCGCATTTAATCCACGTTTTAAAAAAGAACAACAACAGGAACATCGCACCAATCACATGATAAAAGTACCGCAGGTACGTCTTGTAGGTGAAAACATTGAAGTAGGGATTTATCCTACCGCAGAGGCACAAAAGATTGCCAACGACCAGGGATTAGACCTGGTTGAAATTTCGCCGCAGGCAGATCCCCCGGTTTGTAAGGTGATTGATTACAATAAATTCCTTTACGAAAAAAAGAAGCGCGAGAAGGATATGAAGGCGAAGAGCAAAGTTTCCGAGGTAAAAGAAATTCGCTTTACGCCTAATACGGATGAGCATGATTTTAATTTCAAATCTAAACATGCCGAAAACTTTTTAAAAGATGGCAATAAGGTGAAGGCTTATGTTCAGTTTAAAGGGAGAGCCATCATGTTTAAAGAGAGGGGCGAATTGCTTTTATTAAAATTTGCAGAACGCCTTGTAGATGTGGGCACACTTGAGAGTATGCCTAAACTGGAAGGGAAAAGAATGTTCGCCATTTTTGCTCCCAAGAGCCAAAAGAAAAAATAAGATTGTTTTTAAAAATACTTTTCTAAAACGAATTCCAAACATTTAAAGCATCGTAATAGCGGTGCTTTTATTGTAGTAAAAAGTACGCGCGTTTTTAGAAGTCTGAAATTGGAAAACGGTTAAAATACCTTTTATGAAAAGGAGAATGTTCATGTATTCTTTTTTTATTGTTGGTTGTTTTACTTTATTTGTGCGTATTATTACGATCTCTTAAATTTGGTAATTGTTCTGTATGAATTACCATTTTTAAGTTAGAATTTTGCCATGTTATTAAAATCTAAAAATTCATTTTATTTCCTATGATACAAGAAACCGGAGAGGTTATTAATGTGATGATTGTGGACGACCATGTTCTTTACCGCGCTGGGGTTAAAACGGCGCTTTCTTCAAAAAAAGATATTAAAATAATTGCTGAAGCCGACAATGGAGTGCACTTACTTTCCATGCTAAAAGTCATTCAACCGGATGTGATTTTACTTGATATACAAATGCCGGTAATGGATGGAATTGCTGCATTGCCGGAAGTGAAAAAATTATACCCCGGTATAAAAATTATTATGCTGACTTTATTGGACGATCAAAGTGTAATTACCAAATTAATGGAATTAGGCGCTAATAGTTATCTCGTAAAAACCTCCGATGCCGAAGTAATTTATGAAGCCATTAAAACCTGCCATGAACAGGAATTTTATTTTAATTCGCTCACCAATAAAGCACTGCTGAATAATCTTCGGCAAAAGAATGTAACTTCTCCTTTTAATTTAGTTCACGAAGATGCCAGGCTTACTGATAAAGAAATTACGATACTAAGATTAATGTGCGAAGAAAAAAGCACGCGTGAAATAGCAGAAGCAGTGGACCTTAGTCCCCGCACCATTGAATCCATCAGGGATAAACTGAAAGCGAAAACCGGAACCAAAAGTACCGCCGGGCTTATCATGTTTGCGGTAAAAAATAAACTGCTTGACGAGGAAATATAATCATCCTTTCCTCAACGCATACAAGTATTTTTGCTCCTTTATTTCTTACTTATGAAGGAGCATTTTTTTATTTACAACGATACATTTTTTCATGTAAATGAGCCGGTGATTAGCGCCGGCAATCGGTCTTTATTGTATGGCGATGGTTCGTTTGAAACCATGCGGATGCATGAAGGGAGAATCATGAACATGGATTTTCATTTTGAAAGATTTTTCAATGGATTAAAAGTTTTGCAGTTTGATATGCCGCAATATTTTTCTCCTGAATTTTTTCTGGAAAAAATAAACAGCCTGTTATTAAAAAATAATCATGGAAAAAATGCCAGGATTCGCCTCATGATTTTTCGTGGTAATGGCAGCGTTCTGAATCCTGAAAATAATTTTCCTAATTACATTATTGAAACATCGCCGCTCCCGGAAAAAATAGAATTCAATGAAGCGGGTTTGGTGGTAGATGTATTTAAGGATGGCATGAAAAGCTGCGATATCTTTTCAAATTTGAAATCTAATAATTATCTGCTGAACGTGATGGCTGGTTTATTTGCAAAAAAAAATAAGCTGGACGATTGTATTCTTTTGAATGTATCAGGAAGGGTTTGCGAATCTGCTATCGCCAATATCTTTATCATCAAAGATAAAAATATTTTTACCCCACCTTTAACGGAAGGCTGTGTGGCTGGGGTTATGCGGCGATGGATGCTGGAAAGATTTTCTTTGAAAGATTATATTGTTAGCCAAAAAAATCTTTCGATTGATGATGTAATTCATGCAGATGAATTTTTTTTAACCAACTCTATTCGTCCAATTCGATGGGTAAAAAGCTTTCATGAAAAGAATTATGAAAATGAAAAAGTGAGAGAGATTTATCAGTACGTTTTGCAAAATATTTGAAGATGAAAAGGTCAATTTGTTCCCCTGTTTTTCATAAATTTGAATACAATAATTATTAGTATGGCAGCATCTGTAAATATAAATGATATTCTTTCCCAGGTTAAAGAATTAAATCAAGATGACCAGAACAATCTCTTACGTAGGCTTGTTCATTTACTTAAAAAAAGTGAGGCCAGGAAGGATGCTCCTAAACATCTTACCTCTCTCTCCGGACTGGGAAGTGAAATTTGGAAAAACATTGATATTGATGCATATATTGAAGAAGAAAGGCAATGGTAATAAAAGAATTTGTTTCAAAACTTGTTTTTCTAGACACTACACCCCTAATCTATTTTATTGAGGGAAACAGCAAATATCAAAATATTCTTCAGGAACTTTTTGAATTGAATGATAAAGGAAGTTTTTCTTTTATTACAACTTCTATCACTTTGCTTGAAGTGCTGGTTAAACCATTCAGAGAGAATAAAATTTTATTAGCCCAACAATATAAAGATATTTTAACCCATGCCGCGGGAATTGAAATCCAGAGTGTCACTAATTCTATTGCAGAAAGTGCAGCATATCTTCGGGCGAAGTATAATCTAAAAACTCCTGACTCAATTCAAATTGCTGCAGCTATTGAAAATAATTCTGATTATTTTTTCACGAATGACGTAAAACTTAAAGTGGTTAAAGAAATAAATATAATTACACTTGGCGAAATATTATGACCAAAAAATCCCACTACTTTATCCTCCCTCCACAAAAATTTCACTATCCAAAAGCACAGGCTGGTTCAGAGTTTCACGGGTGCTTCGATAAATGTCCATGAATTGTTGAATGGCGTTTTTCCCTTCCTTACCCAAATTGATTGAAAATTTATTTACGTACAGGTCAATATGTTTTTTCATTACTTCCGGTTCCATTTCCTGCGAATGTTCTTTTACATAATCCGTAATCAAAGGATAATTTGAAAAAGCATATTCAATACTTTTTTTTATGAGCGCATCTACTCGTTTCAAAATTGATGCATCTAAATTTCTTTTGCCAACGATGCCGCCAAGGGGAATGGGCAATCCGGTTTTTTCTTCCCAATAATTTCCCAGGTCTACAATTTTATGCAATCCTTTGTCCATGTACGTAAAGCGATTTTCATGGATAATAACGCCCAATACCTTTTCCGATTCCAAAACCGCTTTTTCTATCTCATCATATCTTTTGAAGATTTTATTTTTGGCCTTCGGAAATGCCAATGAAAATAACAGATGCGCCGTAGTGTTTTCTCCGGGTATGGCTATGGTATAATTTTCAACTTCATCAAAATCAACAGGTGCCTTTGAAATTAAAAGTGGGCCCACGCCTTTGCCGAGTGCACTTCCGCTGTTGAGTACTTTATAATTCTTTGCAATCATTGGCAATACGCCATAGCTGATTTTTGTAAAATCCAGCTTCCCGTTTAGCGCCATTTCATTTAATGTTTCTACATCTTCCAACTGAACTGAAAATTTAAAATCACCGGTATCAATTTTATGATTAACCAAGGCGTCAAAAATAAAAGTATCGTTGGGACATGGAGAAAATCCGAGTGTGTAAATCATAGCTTACTTATAATTTTTAATAATTCTGTATTCAAATTTGCAATAGCCGTTTTCATTTGCCACTTTGTTTTATCTCTTTCGCCTACTGTGTTTGAAATGCTTCGTATCTGTATAAAATTAATTTTCTGTTGAAGGCACACGTAATGAAAGGCAGCACCCTCCATGCTTTCAATGTCTGCAGAAAATTTTTGTTGTAGTTTTTTTATTTGTAACACGTCGTCGGTTATTTTATTTATTGTAACCGCTTTTGCAAAAGGAAGCTGCCATTTTTCAAGGCCGGCATTTTGATTGATGAGCCAGCCATTGGAATATGGAAAATCATTTTTGTTTGCCAACCCGGTTTCAAAGAGGGTTTTAAAATTTTCATTCTCATTGATTCCTATGTCGCCAAAAGTATCTTCTTTTACCAGCACCACTTCGCTTAAAGAAAAACGCTTTCCGAAGTTTCCTGCGATGCCGGCGTTAATTACCAGGTCATAATTTTTTTCTGATAACTTCTTGGTAAGATGAAAAACGGTGGAAGGAATACCTATGCCGGTAATTAAAATTTCTGCCTGATTATTTTCTTTTAGAAAAGGTTCTATCTCAAATTTTGTGGCGGCTACTATCAATACATTCATTCCGCGAATTTCGTAATTACAACTGTATTTTAAATTGTGCAGTTTACCTTTGCAAAAATTATTATTTTCAGATATGGTTTATTTGACCCGGATAGAACATTTTAATGCAGCTCATAAACTTTATAATCCGGCCTGGGATAAAGAAAGGAATGAAGTGGTTTTTGGAAAATGCGCCAACGAAAACTGGCATGGACATAATTACGAATTGCATGTAACCATCAAAGGCGAAATGGTTGAAGACACAGGATTTTTATTTGATGTAAAAATATTAAGCATCTTAATCAATCAGTTTGTTTTGGAAAAATTAGACCATAAAAACCTCAACCTGGACGTTGCATTTTTGAAAGGGAAAATGTGTTCTACGGAAAATCTTGCAGTAGCTATCTGGCAGCAATTGCAGCCGCATTTGCCAAAAGAAATAAAACTACATTGTATAAAATTATACGAAACCCCAAGAATTTTTGTGGAATACTTTGGCGAATAATTTTAAATCATTTTAATAATTTATAAATGAATAAAAGAGTATCAGTTTACAGAAGGGAACATTTTAATGCGGCGCACCGGTTGCATAATCCTGCGTGGGACGAAGCAAAAAATGATGAGGTATTTGGTAAATGCAACAACCCTAATTATCACGGGCACAATTATGAAATGGATGTAAAGATTACCGGTGAACCTGCTGCTGATACAGGTTTTGTAATAGACCTTAAACTTTTAAGCGATACTATCAAAGAGAATATTACTGAAAAATTTGACCATAAAAACCTGAACCTGGATTTGCCTGAATTTGCCCATCTGAATCCTACGGTGGAAAATATTGTAACTGTTATTTACGATATTCTTCGTCCAAAGATTGATAGCAAATTTGATTTACAGATAAGGCTCTATGAAACACCCCGGAATTTTGCTGAATATCCTGTATCCTGATTTCTTATAAAAAATTATCCGTTTTATGGCTTATAAAAGAATTGAGCATTACGATGAAGAAGTAACGAAAGGTTTAATGAAAAACTACCGGGAGACCTTAGCTTTGATTGGTGAAAACCCGGATCGTGAGGGATTGTTGAAAACGCCTGAGCGCATTGCAAAAGCATTACAATATTGCACTCAGGGTTATGGTATAGATGCACAGGCTATTTTAAATTCTGCCAAATTTCATGAAGACATCAGTGAAATGGTGATTGTAAAAGACATAGAAATATATAGCATGTGCGAGCATCACATGTTGCCGTTTTTTGGCAAGGCGCACATCGCCTACATCCCGAATGGCTGGATCACCGGATTGAGTAAAATAGCCAGGGTTGCTGATATATTTGCGCGAAGGTTACAGGTGCAGGAAAGGTTAACTACGGAAATTTTAAACGCCATTCAGCAATCTTTGAATCCTTTGGGAGTAGCCGTAGTAATAGAAGCAGAGCATTTGTGCATGATGATGCGTGGGGTACAAAAACAAAATTCCGTTACTACCACTTCTGCATTTATTGGAGAGTTTGAAAAACAAACCACGCGGAATGAATTTATCAACCTGATACAAGCTGATTTGATTAAAAGAAAATAAAAAAAATAATTTATGGCGCATGCATTTGTATTTCCCGGACAGGGCACACAGTTTATTGGAATGGGAAAGAATTTATATGATGAAAATGAACAGGCAAAAATACTTTTTGAACAGGCCAATGATATACTTGGATTTAGTATTTCGGATGTCATGTTTTATGGCACTGCAGAAGAATTAATGCAAACTAATGTGACACAGCCCGCGGTTTTTTTACATTCCGTAATTGCGTTTAAAACACTTTCTGAAAGTAAGCCGGAAATGGTGGCAGGCCATTCTTTGGGCGAGTTTTCCGCTTTGGTGGCTAATGGCTGTTTACGTTTTGAAGATGCTTTACACCTGGTGTCAGTAAGGGCAAAAGCCATGCAAAAAGCTTGTGAGATAAATCCTTCCACGATGGCGGCCGTCCTGGCTTTAGATGATAAAAAAGTGGAAGAGATTTGTGCATCCATCAGCAATGAAATTGTGGTAGCGGCTAATTATAATTGCCCTGGACAAGTTGTAATTTCAGGTTCTGTAAAAGGAATCGAAGAAGCTTGTGTTTTATTAAAAGAAGCAGGCGCCAAGCGCGCCATTGTACTTCCAGTGGGCGGCGCTTTTCATTCACCTTTGATGCAGCCTGCAAAAAATGAATTATCAGCAGCGATTAAAAAGGCTGTATTCAATACTCCGTTTTGTCCTATTTATCAAAATGTGGTGGCCAGGGCAGTTACAGACCCCATTGCTATAAAAGCGAATCTTATTGCTCAACTCACCGGCCCTGTTAAATGGTCGCAATCTGTGGTGCAAATGATAGCGGATGGCGCTACGCATTTTACCGAATGCGGCCCGGGCAAAGTGTTGCAGGGACTGATTTCTAAAATAAACAGGGAAGTGCAAACGGATGGTTTAGGATAATTCTTAATTCTCGACTTTTTCATTCCTTGTTTTAGATTCCTTATTTATTATTTCATTCTTCTTTATCTTCATTGACTAAAAAAAATAAATCATGAAGATTTCTTTTTTTCTTTCACTGATGTTAATTACCACTTTAAGTTTTTCGCAAATAAAATATCCTGATACTAAAAAAGTAAACCAGGAAGATGATTACTTTGGCACTATTGTAAAAGACCCGTATCGCTGGCTTGAAGATGATAACAGCGATGAAACCAAAGAATGGGTAACGGAACAAAACAAGGTTACTCAAAATTATCTTTCTCAAATTCCGTTTCGTGAAAAAGTAAAAAGCAGGCTGGAACAAATGTGGAACTATCCTAAGTATGGGTCACCATTTAAAGAAGGCGCTTATTATTATTTCTACAAAAATGATGGCTTGCAAAACCAGGCAGTTTTATATCGTCAGAAGGGATTGGATGCTACGCCGGAAGTTTTTATTGACCCCAATAAAATGAGTAAAGATGGCACAGCGGCTATTGGCACTCCCTCTTTCAGTAAGAATAAAAAGTATGCCGTTTACCTGGAAGCGCAGGCTGGCAGCGACTGGCAGGAAGCGCACGTAATGAACGTAAATGATAAAAGCCTGTTGAAAGATGAAATTAAATTTATCAAATTCAGCGGTACCTCGTGGAAAGGCGATGATGGATTTTATTACAGCCGCTATCCCGTACCGGATGAAAAAAATAAACTAACCACACAGAATCAATTTCACAAAGTATATTATCACAAATTGGGTACGCCGCAAAGTGAAGATCTGTTGATCTATGAAGACAAAGACCATCCGCTGAGAACCATAGGAGCAGAGCTTACAGAAGATGAGCATTTTCTATTTCTGAATAAAAGCGAAGGCACCAGCGGCGATGAATTGTGGGTAAAAGACATGACGAATAAGTCATCTGAAAATGGTTTTAGCTTATTGATAAAAGGCTTTGACACAGAATCGAATTTCATTGATAATGATGGCGATAAAATATTGGTGCGCACCAATGCAGATGCACCGAATTATAAAGTAGTTTTAATTGACCCAAAAAATCCGGTGAAGGAAAACTGGGAAATTATCATTCCTGAAAGAAAAGAATTGTTGGAAAGCGTGGGCACCGCAGGTGGTAAATTATTTTTATCTTATCTGCAGGATGCATCAAGTAGAATTTATCAAACCAATTACAAAGGTCATTTGGAAAGAGAAATTCATTTGCCAGGAATCGGCTCTGCCGAGGGTTTTAATGGTTATAAAGATGACAAGGAAATCTTTTATTCTTTTTCTTCCTTTATTTATCCGCCTGCCATATTCAGATACGACATAACAACGGGTAACACACAACTCTTTCGCAAAAGCGAAGTAAAAATTAATACAGACGGTTATGAAACCGGGCAATTGTTTTTTACCAGTAAAGATGGTACCAAAGTGCCCATGTTTGTTACTCATAAAAAAGGACTCAAACTGAATGGTAATAATCCGCTGTTACTCTACGGATACGGTGGATTTAATATTGCGATGACGCCGGCATTTTCTATTTCAATTGCTTTCTTTATAGAGCAGGGCGGCGTATTTGCTATGGTGAATTTGCGGGGTGGAAATGAATATGGCGAAGCATGGCACAAAGCAGGCATGTTGCAAAACAAACAAAATGTGTTTGATGATTTTATTGGTGCCACCGAATATTTAATAGAAAAAAAATATACCAATCCTGCCAAATTAGCGATTCGGGGCGGAAGCAATGGAGGCCTGCTCGTAGGCGCTGCAATGACGCAGCGGCCGGAACTTTTTAAAGTAGCCATTCCGCAGGTGGGCGTTATGGACATGTTGCGTTATCATAAGTTTACCATTGGCTGGGCGTGGGCTACAGAATATGGAAGAAGTGATAAGAAAGAAGACTTTGAAAACCTATATAAATATTCTCCTTTACACAATTTAAAATCAGGTGTAAAATATCCGGCTACTTTAATAACCACCGCCGACCATGATGATAGGGTAGTGCCTGCGCATAGTTTTAAATATGCGGCTACGCTACAGGCCGATAATGACGGAACTAACCCCACACTTATCCGTATAGAAACCAAAGCAGGCCACGGCGCAGGCAAGCCCACCAGCAAACAAATCGAAGAGGCCGCGGACATGTGGAGCTTTGTGATGTATAATTTGGGGATGGAAATGAAATAGCTTTTCTTCTGGAAAGGGATATTGCTTTTTAGAAGAAGGCATTTGTTTTACGTTCTTGCGATGCGTTATAACAGCAATCCTGTGTTCTTCGTACAGGCTTTTAAAGAAGGCGGGGTCGCAAGCTTCTTTGTCACAAACCAGTGTGCATAGCGGTGGATTGGTAGGGAGTTCTGAAGTTAGTTTCCATACACCTTCTCCCCGTTTACAAACGTCATCAGTACTTTGGTACTTAAAATTTCTTTTTTATTTACCGTCATCAGGTCTTTATCAATCAAAATAAAATCGGCAAACTTTCCCTTTTCTATACTTCCCTTTTCATGTTCTTCAAAATTACTTTTCGCAGCCCATATCGTCATGCCACGGATGGCGTCTTCACGGCTTAATGCATTTTCAATTTGAAAACCACCGGTGGGCCAGCCTTTTGCATCTTCACGAATCACTGCGGCATAAAAAGTTTTTATTGGCGAAATGTCTTCCACCGGAAAGTCTGTGCCCAATGGAATCCATCCATTTTGTTTTAGTAAATCATTAAAAGCATAAGCGCCTTTTACTCTTTCCTTTCCCAGGCGATCGCCGGCCCAATACATATCAGACGTAGCGTGAGTGGGCTGCACAGAAGGAATGATATTGTTATCGCCAAATAAATGAAAATCATTTTTATTGATTACCTGTGAGTGTTCTATACGCCAACGCAAATCATTTTTCCCCTTTAAATATTTTGCATAAGTATTTAAAATTACCCTGTTACCCGAATCGCCGATTGCGTGGGTACACATCTGAAATCCATGTTCATAAATAATATTAGCAACCGAATCAAAATGTTCTTTGGAGCTTAAAAGAAATCCATACCATCCGGGTTTGTCAGAATAAGGCTGAAGTAAGCAGGCACCACGCGAGCCTAAGGCTCCATCTGCATAAACCTTAAAGGCGCGAACATTCAGCCGGTCTGTTTTTATTTTTCCATTTGAAAAAAGAAAATCATAGTTGCGTTTACTATCGCTGAGCATTACAAACAAACGCATTTTTAATTCATTATTTTTTTGAAGCGAATCAATAAGTAATGCTTCTTTAAAGTCCAGTCCGCAATCATCAATGGTGGTTAAGCCTGCGGCAAAACAATTTTTTTGCGCATCCAGTAATGCCTCTTTTAATTGTGCTGTTGTGGAGGCAGGAATTTTTGAATACACCATGTTAGTGGCATTATCAATTAAGATTCCTGTTAGTTTTCCGTTTACAACTTCTACTTCTCCACCTTCCAGTTTATCGCCTGCTTTTACACCGGCCATTTCCAGCGCTTTATTATTGGCGATGGCTGCATGGCCATCCACTCTTGATAAAACCACGGGACGATTGGGAAATAGCTCATTTAATTTTTCGTTGTTTGGAAAATTCTTCTCAGCCCAGTCATTCTGATCCCATCCGTTTCCTTGTATCCATCCTTCTTTATTTTCCGCTGCAAATGTTTTTACTTTCTCAATTACTTCATCCCAACTTTTGGTGCCAACAAGGTTAGCCGTGTTTAAACTAAGTCCGTATTGTAAAAAATGTGCGTGAGCATCTATCAGCCCGGGGAAAATATATTTCCCTTTTGCATCAACATTTTCTTTAGGCGCATATTTTTTTTGCAAACTTTCTGTTGTGCCTACTTCTATAATTTTTCCTTTATCAACCGCTACTGCTTCTGCTTTTGAGAAATTGCTGTCAACAGTGTAAACAGTGGCATTAAAGACAAGCAAATCTATTTTTTGTGTTGTATTACAGGATGATAAAATAAAAGTTGCGAGAAGAAAAGAAATAAATTTCATGAAGGGTAGGGGTCAATGGTGAATGGTCAATGGTGAATGGAGAATGGTCAATGGGTGTTCTTTATTTTAAAAAGTAATTTTTTAAACTTATTTAATTCAGCAACTTCGGTGGCGCTGATTACTTCGTTGTTATCATACTTTGCTTTTAAAAACAATACTCTTTTATGTTGTGGATATTTCGATAGAATTTCTTCAATAAGATTCCCGGCGACTTTATCTTTTTCAAACATGGGTACATTTTCCGGTAATTCAGACCTGTCTCTTGTGGGCATTTGTTTAATAATGGATTCTAAGGCAGCTAACCTTCCCGGAAGTACACCATTTATTTTAGAGGCTTTACCATACAATCCCTGTAATTGTTTTTTGCTGAGCCAGCCGCGTTGCTGGTATTGCTGGTAAATGCTGATTACAAATGAAGACACAGGATATGCCATGATGCAGTCTTCCAGCAGCATATTGATGATATCGAGTTTTGGTTTATTTTGTTGCATTGATGAGAAAATGTTTCAGATAAAATTCGATCAACTAATTTTTTGGAATGAAGTTAAAAATAATGAAACCTGCATGAAATAATAATTATGGTTGTATCGGTTACTTCGTAAACCAAACGATGTTCCTGTGTAATTCTCCGACTCCATTTACCTTTAAGATCGTGTTTTAATAATTCTGGTTTTCCTGTGCCGGTGAATGGTGTTGATGATATTTCTGTAATGAGAGAAATTATTTTTACTAATATTTTAGGATCACTCTTTTTCCATTCATCTAATTGTTCAAGAGCGGCTGGACTCAAAGTGATGCTTTTCATTTAGTGGCATATTTTTCTTTCAATTCATCCAGCGTGAAATTGATTCCTTTTCCACTTTCAATTTCAGCGATTGATTTTTCGAGATGTTTTTTATTGGCTTCTGTAGATAATAGATAATCTGTCTCATCCATCTCCTCATCTTCGTAAACATGCACCGCAATCTTTTTTCCTTTAAAGGATTGTTTAATAAAATCCAGGAAGCTTATGTTCAGTTCGTCGACGTTCATTTTTATTAAAGTATCCATGTATTTTTATTTGGCATAAAGTTATGGAAATAAGAAATCATTTATAGTCTTAAAGCTATAACGCAAAGGATAAAATGCTATTTTCTTTTTTATCTTTTTATAGAAACTGGAATATTAATTTATGTCGTTTATAAAAATAAACCCACCTTTTTCAAAGTGGGTTTATTTTTTAAGTCCTTCTCCGGAGGATTTAGGAGGCCTGGTTTAATATCTATACAATTCAGACTTATAAGGACCTTCCTTTGGAATATTTAAATAAGCGCTTTGTTCTGTAGTTAATTCGTCCAACACCACGCCGATTTTTTTCAAATGAAGACGAGCTACTTTTTCATCCAAATGTTTGGGAAGCACATACACTTTGTTTTCGTATTTGTCAGAATGCAACCAGATTTCCATTTGTGCCAGCACCTGGTTACTGAATGAATTACTCATCACAAAACTTGGATGGCCAGTGGCGCAGCCTAAATTTACCAAACGGCCTTCTGCCAAAACAATCACATCTTTTCCATCAATAGTGTATTTATCTACCTGGGGCTTGATAGTGTCTTTTGTGTTGCCGTAATTTTTATTTAACCACGCAATGTCAATCTCAATATCAAAGTGGCCGATGTTACAAACGATGGCCTTGTCCTTCATGGCATGAAAATGTTCGGCTGTTATCAAATCACGACAGCCCGAAGCGGTAACGATAATGTCGGCTTCTTTTACGGCGTCAATCATTTTCTTTACTTCAAAACCATCCATGGCAGCCTGCAATGCGCAGATAGGGTCTATTTCTGTAACGATTACTCTTGCCCCTGCGCCTTTTAAACTGGCAGCCGAACCTTTACCTACATCTCCATAACCGCCTACTACAGCTACTTTGCCAGCCATCATTACATCAGTGGCTCTTCTGATAGCATCAACCAAACTTTCTTTACAACCGTATTTGTTGTCGAATTTCGATTTGGTAACAGAGTCATTGATATTAATAGCAGGAATGGGTAAAGTGCCTTTTTCTACTCTTTCATACAATCTGTGAACGCCCGTTGTAGTTTCTTCTGATAAGCCTTTGACATACTGAACGAGTTCAGGATATTTATCAAAAACCATATTGGTGAGGTCACCACCATCATCCAAAATCATATTCAGAGGGCGGTCTTCACTTCCGAAAAATAAAGTTTGTTCAATGCACCATTCACTTTCTTCCTGTGTTTGTCCCTTCCATGCAAATACACCCACGCCTTCAGCAGCTATTGCGGCAGCAGCCTGGTCCTGCGTAGAAAAGATGTTACAGGAACTCCATTTTACTTCAGCGCCCAATTCCAATAAAGTTTCAATGAGCACGGCGGTTTGTATAGTCATGTGAAGACAACCGGCAATGCGCGCGCCTTTCAGCGGTTTGTCTTTTCCAAACTCTTCCCTGAGCGACATTAGCCCCGGCATTTCCGCCTCGGCCAACTTTATTTCTTTGCGGCCCCAGGCAGCAAGGCTCATGTCTTTCACCTTATTTTTCAGGCTGAAATCAATAGCATTTTTTGTGATAGATGACATATATTTTTGTTTATTTTTTAGCTCGCAAATGTACAAATAATAGCATGAACTACTAATGAGAAACCGAACTTTAGAATGAATGAGTATTTAATTTCTGTTAAAAAGAATAAAGCTTCTTAAACGAAGAAAATAAGTAGGTAAAAAAGAAGAAATGACTGTGCTTTCAAATACCGGGTGATTTATAAAAAGAGGAGTATTTATTATGGTTCGCATTCCCTGGTTCGCTAATTTTCACATCTTCACATCTTCACATCTTCACATTTTCACATTTTCAAATTAGCCTTATTCTTTTCTTCTGCCATTGTCTTTAAAGTATGAATACTCAGATTGAATTCAAACCCAATAAGCACTACAAGGGAATTTAAAAATATCATAATCATGATTACCATAATGGAGCCGAGAGAGCCATACAGAATATTGTAGCGCCCGAAGTTATCTACAAAAGAAGTAAACCCAATGGTTACCATTATGCACAAAAGGGTAGCGATGACCGCACCAGGAGACACGAGTTTCCATCTTTTGGTAGTGGATGGGGCGTATTTATAAATGAAGGCAAATGTGTAAAATATCAACGCAACAATGAAGAACCATTTTGCAATTAGTATTAAGTTTTTTACCTGTACATCTTTTATCCCCAGCCAATTCAAAATATTGCTTTGAAGAAGGAGGAGCACCAGATAAGTTAATAGTAAACCAAAAAGCATTAGGGTTAATTTGATAGCTTCCCATCTTTTTTTAAGCCCTTTTATTTTCTCAAAGCCTATATAATCTTTATTGAAAGACCGCATGAGTCCCATAACCGCATTGGATGCAAAAAACAATGATAAAATAAAAGTGAAAGAGATAAGCCCGATTTTGGACCCCTCAATAAAACTGTCTATAAAATTAATGAGCCCCGCATTGTAAGTACTGGAAGGAACAATGTCGTAAACAAGTCCGTGTAATTGGATTTTTAATCCGCTTTTGGAAACGAAAGGAAGATTGGGCACCAAAGTAAAAAGAAATAAGCAAGTGGGCGGCACCGACATAATAAAATTGTAAGAGATGGCAGCGGCTCTTTCTGTAAGATGCGGGACATCGAATTTTTTGAAAATATACTTCAGCACTTCATACAAGGAAATTCCCTGGAAGCCCCATGGAAACCAGGTCTTACTTTTTTCACGTAAATAATTGAGCGGATGAATATGTACCAATATGCGGGCCGGTGTTGCCAATGCTTTTTCTTTTTAATTATTATTTTCCTGCCGGACTTTTATCAAACTATCCAGCGCCTGCTGATACGCTTTTGCATACAAAAGATGTTGCTGGTAGGTAGTTGCAAAATCAGAAAATCCGGATAAATCTGCACGGGCTACAAAAAATAAATAGTCGGTGTCAGGCGCATCCAGCACGGCATCTATCGTTTTTATAGAGGGCGTGCAAATGGGGCCGGGAGGTAATCCGGAGTTTAGATACGTATTGTAAGGCGATTGAAATGCCAGGTGTTTGTGATAAATTCTTTTTAGTTCAAAATCTTTCATGGCAAACTTTACGGTAGGGTCAGCAGCCAGTCTCATTCCTTTTTTAATTCGGTTAAGATATACACTTGCAATTTTTCCTTTGTCGGATTGCTTGTTGGTTTCTTCTTCTACTAACGATGCCAGCGTATAAACTTCTTTTGGCGTTAGCTGAAGCCTTTGTGCTTTTTGTAATCTTTCTTTATTCCAGAATTTCTCTTCTTCTTTATTTAATTTCTTAAAAATATTCTGAACAGAGGTTGTCCACGTGTAGGTATAAGTATTCGGAATCACGTCGGTCATTACCGTGTTGGAATCCACATCGAATTTTGCAAGTGAATCATTATTGCTCAAAAAATGAATAGCCGTTAAAGAATCCGTTTCAAAATTGACTGCTATTTTTTTAGCAAGGTCTTCCTTGGTTCTCAATTTGGTGATTACAAGGTTCACCGGAACCTGCCTGCCGGAACGAAGCATTTTTACAAGATGATAGATACTCATTCCATCTGTGATTTTATACTTTCCGGGTTTTATGTTGTTTTGATACTTTGCGTAATCAGCCACCTTATCAAACCAAAAAAAATGGGTAAGCATTTCATTTTTTTGCAGGCTGTCTTTCACCTGCTGATAATTGCTGTTTGTTTTTATGTATAAAAACTTTTTACCGGTATTGGATAGGGTGGGACC
>DATCWN010000235.1:0-2392 GCA_036566285.1 Hanamia sp. | reverse complement strand
CCGAAACTTGTAATGAAATGGATTTCATCTTGATGAATTTTTCCGCTCAGCAAAGTGTCTTCAGCGTCTTTCAGTAATCCGTATTCTTTCCAGGATTGGATATGCCTGAAATTTTGATTCAAAAGCTGTTCTGGTGTGCCGCCGATAATTTTTGCAGCAGCAATATTCGCAGACAAACACTTGCCGGTGTTGGCATCGTAAGAAAAGATGCCCATGGTAGAGGCATCAATAAGCTTTTGGTGAAAGGCTAACAGTTCTTTGGAAATTCTTTCTGATTCTTTAAGCGACTCTTCAGCTTCCTTCATTTCTGTTACGTCGTGCGAGACTCCATACCTGGCCACAGGCTTTCCTTCCTTATTTAAGTCAAAACGAACGCCGGTATGTAAATGCCTTACCTCTCCGTTTCTTCTTACGATGCGGTGAAAGAAATCGAGATGGTTCAGGCTGGCTTGTGCTTCATTGATGGTCTGTATTACGCGGTCCCTATCGTCAGGATGAATAAATGAAAGCCATAGTTCGTAGGATTGTTTGCAATCTTCTTTGGGAAGCCCATAAATCCGGAGGGCTTCTTCCGACCAGAGTGAAATACCTGTTTCAAGATTGAGTTCCCAGCTTCCCAAATGAGCAATAGCCTGGGCCTGTCTCAGGCGTGTTTCGCTGTGTTTCAGTTTGTCTTCAGCCTGTCGGATTTCCTCCGTGACTAACAATGACTGGTCGTTTCCATTTTTTCTTTGATCCGAAATGTCTTTTACAATTACTACATAGCCCGTTAGTTCATGTTGCTTATTGAAAGTAGCGGTATAAATAAAGTTTGCCAAAAATAAAGTACCCTCTTTTTTTATGCGCCAGCCTTCAGATTCAAACGATCCCTGCTCTTTTGCTCTGGCAAGATTTAGGTCAAAGACACCGTTTTGAAGATCTTTTTTTGTATAAATAAGGGAAATGGGCTTTCCAATAATCTCATCAGCATTATATCCTGTAAGATGATTGGCTCCTTTATTCCAGGTATTTACAAGCCCGCAGGTATTTACAAAAAAAATTGCATGATTGTTTATGTTGCTTACGAAAGTGTGAAAATGATTTTCCGCGCAATTGTCATAAGAAAGAATATAACCAGGACTAACAGGTGTGTTCTTCATTCAAATTTCAGGATAATGGAATAACAAATATATGACTTATATCCCGTTTATTGATTATGTCAAAAATGATGTTAAACAGTTTTTAAAATGATGCTAAACAGTTTTTAAATTTAGTTTCAACCCACATTCTGCAAAATGCAAAGATTGAAAATACTTCTTGACGAACATTTAGACGTAAGGGCTCTAACTAAAAAAGAAGGAAGAATTCATTACAATACATCAATTAACTCATAAATTTTATCGGAAATGGCTTTTAAGAAGTTCGTTTCTACCTGGTTAATTTTGGATATAATAAGACTTTTATGCAACGTAAATATCTTATGCGGTCGGATAAAACTTTTAAGAGGTAAAGCGGTTAGGCAATCTTTATCATTGATATTAATCGAAAGGCCGTCTGAGTGGAGCTTAGAAGTAATTTGTACAATCAGGAAATCTTCTGTACTATTCAACCTGTTATTAGAAATTATTAGAGCGGGTCTTTTTTTGAATTCAGCCCCATCTGTAAAAGGAAATTTTACAACAATAATATCGCCTTGCTTAAACATATAGGGTGGGTATTATAATAAATTATCCCAACGATTGTCTTCTTCTGAGAGCCAGTCGCTCGCTAACGATTTTTCACTTATAGAATAAGGTCTGAACTTTTTATCATTTTCATAATTATCATAAATACCTTCTGGTCTTGATTTCGTCGGTTGTTTTAGTTCTTCATTTTTAATTGATTCCAAAGTTTGTTCCACTATAAGAAACCGTTCATCTAAAGGGAGTTGTTGTATTTCCTGAATTATTATTTTTATCTGCATAAAATAATCTTTACATGTTTACCTTTTTATTTATTGTAAATATAATTCAATATTCACAACAATTAAGGCGCTTCACTTTACCTTCCTTCCCTTCCATTGGTAACTTCCAAAAGTTCCCAACCATCCGGCAATCAAAGTATATAAAATATGAAAAGGCTGCGCGGGCACAAACCACCAAAGTAATTTCTGGCTGCCGAAAAATTTTGATACAGGATAAAGAAATAATAATTCAACAAAAATTTTGATACAAAAAGCAATTAAAAATAAATAAAAAGCTTTTGCAAAAAAGAAAGAACTGATGGCAAGTATGAAAATCCACGCATTTAATAAATAAACAAAAAGAAGTACTCCTGTAATTTTTTTATCCGTGTATTTATCCGCCTTGCTGGCCCAGCGGATTCTTTGGTTCATAAAATCTTTTAAAGTCTCTTCGCTTTGAGTTTGTACAAT
>DATCWN010000232.1:0-4957 GCA_036566285.1 Hanamia sp. | reverse complement strand
AAAAAATCAATGCCTTCAATTCTTATTATTGATGATGAAAAAGCGATTAGAAAAACGCTGACCGAAATTCTTGGTTTCGAGGGTTACAAAATTGACGAAGCCTGTGATGGGGAAGAAGGGCTGAGGAAGTTTAAGGAAAAGAATTACGATCTCATTCTTTGTGATATTAAAATGCCAAAATTAGATGGCCTGGAATTTCTGGAAAGGGCCAAAGAGATCAACAGCGAAACTCCGATAATAATCATTAGCGGTCATGGCAATATTGAAACCGCAGTGGAAGCGGTAAAGAAAGGCGCTTTCGATTATATTTCCAAACCGCCCGATTTGAACCGGATGCTGATTACGCTGCGCAATGCAATGGAAAAAACCACTTTGGTTGCCGAAACAAAAGTGCTCAAACGCAAAGTGAGCAAAGTGCAGGAAATAGTGGGTGATTCGCCCCTTATAAACAAAATAAAAGACACCATTGAAAAAGTAGCGCCCACTGAAGCGCGTGTTTTGATCACCGGCGAAAATGGTGTGGGAAAAGAAATGGTGGCGAGATGGATCCACGAAAAAAGTCATCGTTCCAATTATGCTTTAGTAGAGGTAAACTGTGCGGCTATCCCTGGTGAGCTGATAGAAAGTGAATTGTTTGGCCACGAAAAAGGAAGCTTTACTTCGGCAGTAAAGCAGCGTATTGGAAAGTTTGAACAAGCCAGCGGAGGTACTTTGTTTTTGGATGAAATAGGAGACATGAGTTTGAATGCGCAGGCAAAAGTATTGCGTGCCTTACAGGAAGGAAAGATAACGAGGGTGGGCGCTGATAAAGACATTAATGTAGATGTAAGGGTAATAGCCGCTACCAATAAAGACCTTTTGAAAGAAGTGGAGAATAAGAATTTCCGGTTGGATTTGTATCATCGTCTTGGGGTTATTATTTTGCATGTGCCTTCATTGAATGAACGCATCACTGATGTGCCTTTGCTTACGGATCGCTTCCTGGGAGATATTGCCACGGAATATGGCCAGCCGAAAAAGGAAATAGATAAAAAAGCCATTGACCTGTTACAAAAATATAAGTGGACAGGCAATATCCGTGAACTGCGCAATGTCGTAGAAAGATTAATTATTCTTTCCGGAAAAACCATCACTGCAGAAGATGTGGAGAATTATGTGTTGCCAAAAAAGTAAAAAGTTCAAGGTTCAAGGTTCGAAGTTGATGGTTGAAGGTTCAAAGTTCAAAGTTCAAGATGAAACACATTTATTGTATAAGTGGTTTTGGTGCTGATGAAAGGTTATTCGCGCATTTGAATTTTGGCGAAAATGAAGTTCATTTTATTCCCTGGAAGATACCCGAAAAAAATGAAACGTTAGAAAATTATGCGCTCAGGATGATAGAAGGAATTCATCATCCCAATCCTATTCTTGCAGGATTGTCTTTTGGAGGAATGATGTGTATCGAAATGGCCAAAGTAATTTCTTATGAAAAGATCATCATGATCTCAAGCATTAAAACATTTCATGAAATGCCTTTGTACATGCGCCTTGCCGCAAAAACCTATTTGAATAAAATGATTCCCCTACGCCCTTATTCTTTCCTGGAACCCATAGAAAATTATAATCTCGGGGTGCAAAATAATGAAGAAAAAAAATTGGTAAGGGAATATCGCCAACACATTAATCTACAATACAGCAATTGGGCAATAGATAAAATTTTATATTGGAAAAATGACTGGCATCCCCAAAATTTAATTCACCTGCATGGTGGCAACGATCATATTTTTCCAATAAAAAACATTAAAGCAGATTTTGTAATTCCCGGTGGCGGGCATTTAATGGTGATGAATAAAGCAGAGGAGATAAATGAAATATTGAAGGGGATTATTTAATTGAAATAAACCTGACTTTGGAAGTCAGTTAAATTTCAAAAAAGTTTTTTATCAATGTCGCCGTTGTTAAACTAATGATAACAATTTTCTCACAGGTTTTTTATAAGAGTTTTAATATGGTACTTTTGTTGGCATTAGAAAAAATTAGCTCATGAGTGTAGGTTTACTGTTATTTATTCTCGCATCAATCGCGGTTCTTATTGGTTTGTATGGAATGTTTAAAAAAGCCGGCATTGCGCCGTGGAAAGGATTAATCCCTTTGTACAATACCTGGTGCATGGTAGAAAAAATGGAGATCAATAAGATATGGTTCTTTCTACAGTTGATTCCTATAGCCGGCCAGTTTATCACCATCTGGATCAATATAAAATTTGTTGAGCATTTTGGGCGCTTTGGTATTGGCCATCATTTTCTTACCGTCATCGTTCCTTTTATGTATTTTCCCTATTTAGGATTCTCAGACCAGGAAAGATATGCGGGAATTCCTGTGGTAAAAAATTATAAAAAGGGCGCCATACGGGAATGGATAGACGCAGCAGTCTTTGCAATCGTAGCGGCCACGTTGATACGCACTTTTATTTTTGAAGCCTACACCATTCCTACTCCTTCCATGGAAAAGACTTTACTGGTAAACGACTTTTTATTCGTGAGCAAATTTGCCTATGGCCCCCGCATACCCAATACGCCATTGGCTTTGCCGTTTATGCACCACACTATTATGGGCACCAATACTAAATCTTATGTGGAGTGGATTCATATTCCTTATAAGAGATGGTTTCCCAAGCCAGTACAAAGAAGAGATGTAGTGGTTTTTAATTTTCCTGTAAATGATACTTTGATTAATGATTACGAACATGGCTCACAGGTAACTTATTACCAGGTGATACAAAGCCGGATGCTGGCAGAAAATATTTCCGAAGCAGAAGCACGGCAAAGAGTTTTAGATCAGTATGGCGATATGATTATTACGCGTCCTGTTGATAAAAGAGAAAATTTTATTAAGAGATGCACCGCCATTGCCGGAGATACTTTGCAAATAAAAAACAGGGTTATTTATATCAATAACGTGGAGCAGCCTTTGCCTCCTCATCATGAATTTAGTTACCTCGTAACCACCACCGGCCCGCTTGATCCGGATGTTTTAAACAGCATCGGCATTCAGGATAATATTGACGACCGGAATAAAAACCAGGTAGAAATGTTGAATAATAACACCTATCAGATCAGCATGAGCGATGAAGAAAAAGTACAATTGAAGATGATGCCGGGTGTAAAAGATATTCAACCAGCACCTTTGAATGAATATGATAAAAGCCCCATTCTTTTTCCTTTTGTGGCTTCTTATAATTGGTCGGTGGATGACTATGGCCCTATCTGGATTCCTAAAAAGGGAGCCACTATTCAACTGACTCCTGATAATGTGGTTCGTTACAAAAGATGTATCGCTACTTACGAAGAAAATAAATTTGAAGAAAGAAACGGTCAATATTTTATCAATGACAAACCCGCCACTACTTACACTTTCAAAATGAACTATTACTGGATGATGGGTGATAACCGCCACAACTCTCTTGACAGCCGCTTCTGGGGTTTTGTTCCCGAAGATCATGTGGTGGGTAAAGCTTCATTGATTTGGTTTAGTTACGATAAAGGGCCAAGGTGGAGTAGGCTTTTTCAGAAGATTCAATAAAAAAACAGCAGCTTCCTCATCCGCTTTTCTATTCTTTTATCATTGCCTGAACGTGAAAGAGGACTTCTACCCAGGCTTTGGAACTATCATTATTCCTGATTCTTCCAAATGCAATGGAAACGCCGCCTATTGGCTTCCATCCTTTTTGTATCCATGCGTTTACTTCTGTAATCAGTTCGTTTGCGTCTGTTTTTTTGATGAGGGTATATTCCATGAAAATTTTTTTCCCGAAGATAAAGTAATTATGATGGGTTGTTACGGTAAATCGCATCCTCATGGTTAATGCCATCCACAGTTTAAAAAAAATAAAAAAAGTACCATCATAAATAGAAGGGTTTAATGATAACAGTGCCAGGTGATTGTTTGATTACAGCCGGTACCGACCTTTGGTCTGACTTGGCTCATGCTAAAATAGTTGAATGAAAAGGCAATTGTAAATAGGGTAGCAAACCATTTTCATCCTTTATTTGTTACTGGCAATAAAATATAAGAAACACTACTTAGCGCGCCTGCATAGAGGAAATTATAATTATAAAGAAATAAACAATTGCCAGTATTTTTATTGTATGAAAAATAATCGAAACTACCTGTTACCTATTATTTTGGTAACCTCATTATTCTTTTTGTGGGGGCTTGCTTATGGGCTTCTGGATGTGTTGAATAAACATTTCCAGGAAACGCTGAACATAACCAAACTGCGATCCACTTTGCTGCAGGCCGCTTATTTTGGCGCCTATTTTTTAATTGCTTTGCCTGCGGGTTATTTCATGCAAAAGGTAGGTTACAGGAAAGGAATTATTACCGGATTGTTGCTGTATGCTGCGGGCGCATTGCTCTTTTATCCTTCTGCACAAAATGCAAGCTTTCCTTTTTTCCTTCTCGCTTTATTTATCCTGGCCAGCGGGCTCACCTTCCTGGAAACCGCTGCCAATCCTTATATTACGGTACTAGGCAAACCGGAAACTTCAGAGTTTCGGTTGAATCTTGCGCAAAGCTTTAATGGAGTCGGGGCTTTTTTAGGGCCTATTATCGGGGGCGCATTATATTTCGGAGGCCAGCCTGTTACGGGCGATGCTTCAGAATTAGATTCTGTAAAATACGTGTATCTCGCCATTGCGGTGGTAGTATTATTGGTGGCTCTTTTGTTTTTTAAAACACCCATGCCTGAAGTGAAAGAAGAAGAATTGGTGATAGATGAGACAGGCCATGTGGGTAAAAAATTATTTGAGCATACCCATTTCGTTTGGGCCGTCGTTGCTCAGTTTTTTTATGTTGCCGCGCAGGTAGGTATAGCCGCATTGTTTATAAAGTATTGCACCGAAAAAAACATTGGAATTGATAATGCACGAGCTGCTTTTTTACTTTCCGGAAGCCTGATATTATTTACCGCCGGAAG
>DATCWN010000218.1:0-3827 GCA_036566285.1 Hanamia sp. | reverse complement strand
CATGGATTGCAGCCACCGGAACAATCAGAAATAATGCAGCCTCCTTTGTCCATTACTATTGCCTGGATGCTTCTGTTTCTTGAAGCATAATTCCTTAACCGAAAGAAAGCAAAACCTTCTTCATCTGTGCTTTTGTATTTACTGCCACTTATGGCAACCCTCACACCGGCAACCCCATTCCCATCACAATCAGCCACCTTTATTTTCAGGGGCTGTAAATTGCCATCCCGGTATGGTTCTGACGATATAGTATGGTCGGTGTACGAGGTTTTTAGTTGATCGCTTTGGGCGGTAAATGTTTCAATAGGTTTAAAGTCCCCGCAATCCGTCTCAACATAAATAGAAATGGTTGCCGTGGTATCCCCATCAAAAATATAAAAGGAATAAAAACCATTGTGATCGGTTACTGCCTGGAAGCCACCGTTAGCATAAATTTTTGCTCCCTCAACGGGTAATCCATTGGCATCAAAAATATATCCATTGTAGCCACTTGATTTTTTGCCACTTCCCTCTGTCCATAAATCTTCAACTACAAAAGCATCATTAATAACTAATGTGCCATTGGTAGTATTGCAGGTATCAAATGGTATCTCATAAGCTGCTTCCCTGTAAAAAGGCAAATTGTTACTGCCATTGTATTGACTAAAATTAAAAATTCCCTTTACCTGCGTAGAGGTATTTTGGTTGTTGCCCAGTGCATTATCTTTTAAGTGCGAGCCTAAGCGTATAAACCCTTTTGTTCCTTTATTTACATGAAAAGTCGCTTCCTGGTAAATTAAATCAAAATTAAACCCACCTGTAACAACATTGGGCTGCCCTGCAATAACGCCTATCTTTTCAGAAATGTTCCCTTTTTTTCTCCATTGTGTCATTTCTGCCTGTAAGTCTGTCCCCTCAATATAGGCAATGAAGTTTCTTGCTTTACCAGTAAATCGTTGCTCGTAAACAGGGGTATCCACGGCGACCATCGGAGATCCAAATCTTGCCACATCAGTTACATCATCTGCTGCTCCTTCCGCACCGCCATGCCTATAAATAAACCATGCCGCTTTATTACCATGATTGGCTAAATAAAAATTATAAATTAACGCCCTTACTTTAACTTCTACAATTTCTGTATTGCACACATTATCGGTTTGGCAAGTGGCTTCAATCTTAAATTTTTCTGCCTCACTTTTGCTTATAGGACAAACACCTTTTACATAATTTACAAATCCCAATGCTCCTTTTGGCATTGGCAATAAAGCCTGAACTTTTCTCGGCTGTGGATTGTAAAGTCTTGATAGCTGCTCTGGTGCAATAGGCGCTCTTTGTCTGTCATTATAAAACTTATATTCAAAGGTGCAGGCTTCCCTGTCAATAACTAAATCTTCACGCAAACTCCTTTCAAACCAATATTGATCTGCACCGGCATACTGCTTATATTTTTCAACCGTTTCGTACAAAGAGTAAGTAACCCCACCATCTTCTGAAACTCCAATATTTATTTTTTCAACTAATGGATTGCCCAAGGGGATATGAAAAACCATGCCCCTCGAATATCCTTCCTCGCTATCAAAGCAACCTTTTGCGTCCTGATAATAAAGGGTACTCCTGTCGCTCCATTCACTTCTTCTGCCATCATAATATTCATGCTGGTACATGAATTTTAGCCCTTTATTAATGATGTTATTAGTCAATCCTTTATCGGCTATGGTACGTGGCAAAAATTCTCCACTAAGGCATGCATCCGGTTGTGGTACACATAACCGAAGCGGCGCACAATCGTCAGCACAAAAATCAAAAAATGGAGTGGTAAAATTTTCAGTAGCAATACTGGCTTCTACGTCCAAACAGGCTATTTCAATATCTCCATCCACCCAAACCAACTGTTTGAGCATCCCGCCCGGCACTTTATTACAAAGTCTGTCAACTCTCAAAAAAGCCCTGAACCTGGTAATCTTTCTTTCCGGTGCCGCACTTACTTCCAAGCATTCACCATTGTAAACTATCTGGCATACCCCATCTTCATTAATCCTTGAAATAAAGTGAACGCCATTGCTGTTATACTTCCATGAATACACTTCATTGGTGATGGGACTTTTATAACTACCTACTGCATGTGTTTCTCCGGCAGGTAATTCCATATCACAAGCCAAATAGTTTGCACCCATTGGAGTACTGCTTCCTAATTCATTATTAATGTCATTATTAAGAAGGTAAAAACTTTCTTCCGGGGTAAGGTATTTGGAAGCCTTATCCAGGTTTAATTTCTTAGGTGTATTTGTTTGCGAATATTGCATTAATGTTTAAATAAAAGGATTATTGCTATCAATAGCAAATTGAGTAAAATATAAGTGCCAAGTAAAATCCAAATCTCCGTATTTCTCTTTTTTGTTTTCATCATACTCCAATGTTTTCCTGTTTGAATAATTCCTGAATAAGTAAGGCAATTCCTATTTGCTGGCTCACCGTTGTTTTGGAATACACTTTATCTGACACATAATAACCGGAAGTATAGTGGTTACTTCCCGAAAAAATGTAAGGTGAATTAGTACCCTTATACAAAGTATAGCCGTACCCATTAAATCCTTCAAGTACATACAATGTATTCCCTATACTCCAATCCTGTATTTTATCTAATTTATCATATCTGATAGCATCAATAGCACCCGCCTCAAAGTATTTAAACGGGCCTCGTCCTTTAGGAACTATAGTTGTTTTCTGGTTTAATGGTTGTCCATTTCCCAGATAGCGATTGAAATTCTGGGCGGCTTCCATTTCGTGAATGAATCCAATGTGATACCATCTTATTGGGTTAGGGAATTTACGGGAAATCTGCTCATACCTGTTTTTATTGGCTCTTATTTTAGCCACCTTTATTTTTACTTTTTCTGGCACATCAGAAACTAAAATCCTTCCTTTTAAATCCACAATGTTTTCACGGATTACCATCGTATTAAATAGCTGCCTCCTTTTTTGTTGCTCCGAAACAGGTAGAAAATATTGCGGCGATTTTTCAGCCTGTTTTACATACCCGTCTGGCTGTACCAATGATTGCAATCCTTCTTCCGGTGTCCAAAGTGGTTGAGAAGTAGGAAACTCCCAATTCAAATGATTATATGCCCATTCAGAAAAAGTCATAAAGTTGTTTTTTAAACTGACCAAATTGCCCAAAAGTCATCCGCCAATTCGGGGTTGGTTAAATACTCAAACGGAATTGTAAAGTATCCTTTTTGCCCCCATGCTTCACCCCAACTATTGCGTACGATAAATCTTTTAGTTTTATCGTCATATCCTACTGCTAAAACTGCATGACCACCAACCATACTTTCGCCCGTAGTTGGCATGTTTACCATTCCTGTACGTGCCACTTCCTCACTTTCAAAACTTTCAAAAACGCTAAACCCAAAAACGAAAGGGATACCTTTTGCAAGGCATTGCTTTAATAAAAAAAGGCTTCTGTTATCAATTCGTTCATAATCGGAAATAGTATGTTTAAGACCTTCCTCATAACATTCATCAGAAGGCTTTTCTTTAAACTTCCTGATAAGGTAGGGCCACATAAGCTCATCACACACTCCCTGCTTATTTAAACTTTTAAGACCATCCCGTATGTAAGCGCCGGAATCCTGATCTACTGTACCGGCAATCCATCTTTCGTTATAATAAATATATAGCCGTGAAGGGGTAAAAACTGGCTTCTCTTGCTTCTTTAAACCAAACTCGTAAGCCCCACCAATAGCATTTCCGGTGCAACTACCTAACGATTCCTGGTCGTACACTGGGGTACACTCGTCTCTTAAATCCACTTCTTCCGGTAAAGGAACCGGACGGTAAATTTTAAA
>DATCWN010000205.1:0-8283 GCA_036566285.1 Hanamia sp. | reverse complement strand
TCCGCTATTTGATAATACATAGCTAAAGCCGGAGGCATTATTAACGGGCTCATAGATTATCATATCAGAAGTCTTATTGGAAAATACATCTATAGTGGCGCTCAATCTTTCTTTTAATACAGAAATATCCAGGCCCAGATTCGCTTTTTTAATAGTTTCCCATTGTAAAGCCGGATTACCAATGTTACCTCTTACCAAACCTTCCAGGCCCAGCAAATTTTGAGAAATATAATATTTACGCGCTGTATAATTACCAATATCATCATTGCCGCTAAGGCCATAGCTGGTTCTGATCTTCAAAAGGCTGATAAATTTGTTTGCAGCCATGAAAGGCTCCGATGATACCAGCCAGGCTCCTGCAATTGACGGCATCAATGCAAACTTATTTTCTCCGACGCTGAGGGCATTGTGCTGTGCTTCTTTACCAAATCTACTTGATCCGTCCATTGCTATATTAAAGGAAACAAAATACCGGTTTAAATAACTATAGTTGGTCGCCAGGTACATATTCATCCAATTCCAATTACCCAAAACGCCGCCTACGCTACGCAAAGTATTGGTACCTGCGCCTACACTTACAAAATCATCCGTGGCAGAATTGTAGCCTAAACCAAAATCGCTTTCTGTTTTGTTGGTCTGCGTACGCAAACCCAGCCGGGCATTCACAGCATGTTTAAAGGAATAGTTTTTATTAAAATCAAGATAGGTATCATTAAATATGGAGAACAATCTTTGAATCTCACTTCCCGAACGGTTTAAGGCAATATCAGTTGCTAAGGTATCGCTGGCTACCCCTTTATTAGGAATAAAGAAATTTTCTCTTACTTTATCGTAGGTAAGTCCTAAAACAGAAGCCAGGTGAAATGATTTATTAAACTCGTAACCAAAATTCAGGTTTCCAAAAAAGCGATAATTACGGTTCATCCCAATCGCATTTTCTATCAAAACGCCCGGGTTACCTACATTAAAATCGTCCTTATCCGCAAGGTTGGGTGACATCTTACCATTATCTGCAATTTCGTTCATCCCCATAAACGGTGATTTGGTAAGTGCGAGGTACAATGGATTCGTTTTCGGTGATAGTCCCTGGTCACGGAGGTTTTGCTCACTATAGGCAAAAGATAAACTACCCAGCATGGTTAATTTGGGAGTTAATTTAAGATCAGCGTTCAATCGTGTATTGTACCTGTGTAACCCGGTATTTTTAGTAATCCCATCACTAGAAAGATAGCCAACTGATAAGGCATATTTTGCGATGTTATCGCCGCCCGTTACTTTCAAATAATAATTTTGAGTATAGCTGTTATGAAAAACCTCGTCCTGCCAATTGGTATTATTGTGATATTTATAATACCCTGCGTATGTGGTATCATCATTCATAAAGGGCTGTGCTTCCAATTGGTTTTGTGACAAACCCTTCAACCTCAGCATCTGTGACATGTAAATCCGGTAATCTATGGCTCCCATAACCGGCAATTGTTTGGGCGCCTTGTTGAAACCGCCATATACGGCTGCATCAATCCTCGTGGTTAAATCTTTGGGACGGGTAGTGGTTATCATAATCACTCCATTTCCGCCCTTTGTGCCGTATAAAGAGGAACCATCTTTAACAACAGTAATATCTTCAATATCCCTTATTTCAATGCCCGCCAAAGGAGATGTGAAATTATTTTTAATCAGCTCTTCTCCATAATCCGAATTATCATAAATCATACCGTCCACTACAATTAATGGTTGATTGGTAGCATATAAAGAATTAAAACCTCTTATCAATAAATTGGCATCAATATTCGGCGTACCGGAGCGCCTTACAGAATATAACCCGGCAACCCTGTCCTGCATAAAAGAGCCAGCGGTTTCATTTACGCTTTCCCATTGAGAGTTTTCTACATTAATGGATTTGGCAGCAAATGGAATTTTAATTTGAGATACCGTACCCGATGGAAGCGTAACTACATCATATAGAGAAGAATAACCTGATTCGAAAAGAATGATTTCATGTTTAAGTTTTCCTTTTAAAGCGTACTCTTTTGTCTGAAAATTATTACCGGTTATCAAAAGCAAAGTACTTAACGAAGGAACCGGGATGGAAAAATTTCCTTTGTCGTCTGTAATGGTGGCTGAATAACCGGAAACGGAAATATTGATACCAGAAAGTGGCTGTCCGGAATTGGCATCCTTAACTATTCCACTTACCCTGATACCGCTCTGACTTATCGCTTTGGAACTATCTTGTTGGGCATGAATACTCTCCGTCGGGATACAAAGCCACAATAGGAAGCTGATTCTAAATAAAAATTTCATATATATCCGCATAAAAAAAGTTTTGAATTTAAAGGTTACTTAATTACAGGAACCAGTTTAATATAATCCAATGTGAGGGTATTATTTCCATTGGTACCACTGTTGGCAGCTATCAAAGTCATATTTATGTCTCTAAGCTCGGGTAACGTAAAGTCGCCTATATACACTTCATTATAATTATTCAATTCCACATTAGTGTATGGGAAGAATGCCAAAGGATTCGTTACTGTTCCATCCATACCAACGGTACCCCCTACACGCAATCTTTGTTGAAATACATTGGTCTGAATATCGTTGATAGCCCGCCAGTAAACATGATAGGTAGTACTGTATAGATTGGTAGCCCTGTAATTGATGCCAAACAAAGGCACCCCGTGATTCTGCATCATAATATCATTGAATAACACGCCGAGTGAGTCTTCCTTTTCCCTGTAAAAAGTATTTGAACGCTTATCATATTGGCTGAATCCCACCGGCAATTCTCCTTGTATCGTTGTGGTTACTAAACGATCCTCCAGTCTAACATCCATGTTACTCATAATATAAGCGATTCCATTACTTAATAAAACCGGCTCGCCAATAATGTCAGATTTATTTATCGGAACTTTTATCCCAAATTTGGAGATAAGGGTGTCAGGTAAATTTTGACGTGTGTAGGCGCCCTCAAAAACCATATCCCTTATCACATAATAAGCAGAGAGATTTTTTGTAGAATCCTGGGATCCCCTGATCAGGTAAGGCAACAATTTCGTCTTCTCCGCCTCAAAGGCATCATTTGCCATTACGAAATAAGTAAACTTCTTTTCTTCGTTTTGAAGATCATATCCTTTTTTTAAAAACTCATTATCAAATTGGGGAAATCCGATATTTACAGCCTGGCTGTCAGCAGGAAAAATATTGATGCTGCTGAGTGAGTTTATGAAACTATTTTGTTGATATGTTCCAACAGATGAAAGTATATATTCCCATATACTCAATTTAGGAGTCAGCGGTTTGTCAATAACATAATATAACCCGTTAGAAGCGTACTGATTGGCTGTTATGATACGGGCATCGGAAATAAATCCTTGTGTGAAATCAAGATTTTTATCATCCAGCATTTTAACCACAACTGTGTCAGTAGCCATACCATTGCTGAAGGCAGACAAAGCGATATGGTTAGCAATAAACTGATTCAATTTTGCAGAATCATTTATTATCTCCGGGGCAAGATTAGCCAATGCCGCATTATCAGGCGCCCAAACCGTAAAAGTTTTGGAAGAGGCCAGCACTTTGTCGTATCCGCTTTTTACCAGCAGTTTATTAAATTCTGATAAGTTCGTATTCTGCGAAAGCCTCTCAAATAAACTTCCCTGCAGATTAGGATCTGTTATATCGGTACGCACATCCCATTTCTTGGTACATCCGTACATCATGGCTGATAAACAAGCCATAAATAATATCATCCGTAATTTCTTTTCAATGATCATCCTGTGTGGATTAAGGTTTACTGAATATGTTCGATCATACTTTATATTCTTTATTGGCAAGCATACCGTGGAATATGTGTTTAATCTTATTTTATTTATTATGGAGTATATAACTCACCATTTGTTCCAAACTGCGGATATAATTGATCCATATCAACCGGCCTGAATTCTATCACATCAATCCAACATTGCTGGCTGGCATTATTTAAAGCCTCAAGCCGAAATATATGCCTGTCAGTAGTTTTTACATCTACTACCCCCATCAGCCGGGAATTAAAGTTTCCCGAAGAACCAATCAGGCTTTTTTTATACCCCTGGGCTTCCAGTTCTCTTTCCGGAAGCTGTGTATTCCTGTACTCTCTGAAATCAACTAATCTTGATAATAATTCCCCATCAAAGAAACCTTGTGCGAGGGTGCTTTTGGTGGCCGTACGATAGGTTATCCATATTTTGTAGCGGCCTTTTATAATTACGGGAGTTTTAAATTCCACCCAATTACTTCCACCACTGGTTCGTAATCTGGTCATTTCGAAACGGTCACCCCAATAAGTTTGAGCATCGGCTGAACCTGCGGAACTGGCAATGTAGGCCACAGGAAGCGTTCCTCCCCAGGTAATATCCTTAAGCTGGCCCGAACTAAAAGATTGAGACTTACCTGGTTTGCGGAAAATAGCGGGTAATTGACGGAACTCCGGTTGGTCTGCCACATCAAAGTAAACAGGTTCGGGTAAGCGGCTTTTTATGCTAAAGTTTCCTTTCACCAAATGCAACACTCCATTGGTACAGGTTATATCACTATTTACCCTGTCAACAACAATTCCTTTTTCCAGTATTCCGTTAAAAGTTACTTCATTAAGCAAAATAGTATCCTTACTTAGTTTTACACTAATTACTTCAAGAGGCGCTTTGGTAACATGTGAAGACGCCGTTACTATATCCGCCATATAATTTAATCCCGGCAAAACACGATAGGCAACAAAAAGATATAAGCTGTCCAGTGGATTTGTCGGGTTACCGGTATTGGAGTACTTAGTCATTAAATCTGCCAACGAATAAATACCATCCGCTTTAAATACATCATCGGTTTGCGCCAGTACCGAAACAAAACTTCCTACACTATCCGATGTGTAAGTTACCGGCAGATTTAGCTTTTGGTTCCATCCGGTAGCTTTTATGGCTTCATTAAAAATAGACAACGCCGGGTCTTCCGCTATTTGCTGTGCCAGTGTTTTGGTGGCTTTAATCAACACACGGTCTATAGCGTGAACAATTCCATTTCCCAGCCTGATATTGGGTTTTACAATCTTTGCGATTTTATTAATGGTAATTTTTGTAACGCCATGGTCGTTTTGTGCCCCCGTGGTTAAATATTGGCCATACATGGTAGGCGTAGGAATTTTCCCATCAGTAAATGCTGTCGTAGGAATCGTATCTTCTATCAAATGCAGCCTCACTAAGTCTTTAAGTTGATTGACATCCACTGCTTCTACAGAATTTTTACCTATCTCCTGTAAATATTGCTTTATGGCATCATTAGTCGGGGCAAACATAGTATAAGTGCCATAAGCATCCAGGTAAGCATCCGTTCCCGCCAATTTCAGAATTTTTACAAATTCTGAATATTGTTCCGGATCACTTTGGAGGTAGCTAAAAATATTTAATCCCAAATCGGTTTGTTCCGGGAATTTCTCTTTCTTGCATGCTTCAAAACCTGCAATCATAAGCAGAAGTAAGACTGCAAATTTTAGCAACCCAAATGGTCTAAGGATTTGTTTCATATCTTTCATTTAATAAATTATTTGTAAAATGGATTTTGTACCAAAGCTTTATTGGTTTGTAATTCATAGAAATAAACCGGCAAATAATGGCTGTTCTTATCTTTTAATTTAGCCAGTATAGATTGCTGACGATCCGAAGGTGCACTGAATGCCGCCATCGTTAATAAAATATCCAACCGCGCATAATTATCCCTCCTGGCATTTCGTAACACATCAAACCACCTTTTGCCTTCAAAGGCAAATTCACGGGCACGTTCTTCAAGTATATAATCCGTAATTCCATCCTTATCTGAAGCCAATGGACTTTTGTGGGTTTGCTCAAGCGCCTGTGCCCTCTCCCTTACTTCAGCTATTAATGCTAATGCTTCCTCTCCTTTTTCTTTTTGATTCAATGCCTCTGCTTTCATCAGCAATACATCAGCATAACGGTAAACAAACCAATGGGTATTAGATTGCTCCAATGATTTTCTATCCTGGTTGTTTAATCCAACATATTTGTAAATGTAATTGTCGCTGGCTACCAGGGAAGCTCTATCGCCCCGGATGTCTTTTTTAGTATCATCCTGGAAATCGATTCCGAAAACCTCTTCCATCACCCTGCCCGAAGCCAGGTAGCGTGGACGGTCTAAAAACATACTATAAAAGGGATTTAATTTTTGCAGATCATATTGAAATTCAAAAATGCTTTCTCTTGAATTTCCATTTGCAAATACAGTTGTAAACCAGGCGTTACTAGCCGGAATTAATCCAAATCTTCCTGAATTTATTACCTTGTCGCAGGCAGCAAGCGCATTATCATATTCATCTAACCATAAATAAACATCAGCCTGCATAGCATTGATAGTATATTTGGTAATTCTGCCTTTATCAGAGGCATTATTGCCATAGCTAACCAATGCTTTGGATTCCGCTAAAACAAGATCCGCTGCCACCTGTTTCAGAACATCTACCTGTGACGATTGGGGAATTTGAAAATTGTCTGCATCGCTGGCCGTAACTTTTAATTTCAAAGGAACATCACCGAAAGTTCGTGCAAGAGTAAAATACATATAAGCTCTTATGGTTAATGCTTCTGCGAGAAATCCATCAAGCTCTGCCTGGGTAAAGGTTGGGTCATTCTCCCTAACGGCAGGCGCAAGGTCTATAACCGAATTGCAATAATTAATAACCCGGTAAAATGCCGCCCAATTACAAATTGCATTGGTGGGTAAAATATTCATGTTGGCAATATCGGTTTCATCCACGGATGCATAAGTAGCCGGAACCACCATGTCGGCCCTTAACTCTCCCCACATAAATAAATAATCGGCTAAAGCACGGTCATTTACCCCGGGAGCAGGCCCCAATAAAGAAGCGTAACACCCGGTTACAGCCGACTGTACATCTTCCTTAGATTTCCAGAATTCCTGCTTTACAATTCCATCTTCAGGCTTAAGATCCAGCCATTTATCACAAGACGAAAACCCCGCCAGTGCCATAAACAGAATACAGGTAACGTATATTTTTATTCGCATTTGAAAATACTTTTATAATTAAAACGTGGTTGAGATTCCCAGGGTGAAACGCCTCGTTGGTGGAGTTCTCGAATTATCTATAGCAATAGCAAAAGGATCTCCTCCGCTCATATTTATTTCCGGATCCTGCCCCCTGTATTTCGTAAAAGTGAGCAGGTTGTCAGCCGTAACATAAAATCTTAAGTTATCAAGCTTGATCTTATCAAGTTGTTTTTTGCTTAAGTTGTAACTTATAGTTGCAGAACGGAACCTCAAAAAAGTAGCATCTTCAACATATCTGTCAGAACCTAACCAATTATATCCGGCTCCATAAATGGCCCTGGGAATATCGGTAACATCACCCGGATTGCGCCACCTGCGTAGTACTGCGGTACTTTGGTTATCCCACCCAGACATATTGGTACTTTTCATGTCTGTGCCATTAATTAATTCGTAACCGATACGATAAGAGAAAAATGCCTGCAACTTCAGGAGGCCTTTAAAGGTAATGGCAGGACCAAAGCCACCAGTGAATTTAGGATTACTGTTGCCCAAATAAACCACATCTCTTGAATCTATATTTCCATCATGGTTAATGTCTTCGTAAATGGCATCTCCGGGTTGAAAAATATAATCTGTATTTGGGTAATTAAACCGCATATATACTGCCTGCCCGTTAGGCCCGATGATCGGACTCCCTTTGGCGTCCCTGGCAATGGTAGCATCAACATCTGTATATACTCCTTTAAAACGATAACCATAAAAAGATCCAAAGGGATTATTAATCTGGAGAAACCGTTTGTAATCTCCGTTTCTGTCAAGATTACCTTTCTCATTGGGATAGAACTCTGATATTTCACGAATAACATTTACGTTACTGGCAATGTTGAAATTAAAATCAATCTTTACGTCTTTGGATTTGTAGGGTACTGTGTATAAGCCCACTTCCCAACCCTGATTGTCTAATGTGCCCACATTCATATCCACAGCGTTGTAACCTGTGATAGAGGTAATTTGTAAATTATTAAAGATTAAATCCCTGGTAGTATTCTGATATAAATCCACATCCAGCCCTATCCTGTTTTTGAAAAGCTGAAGGTTAAATCCAAGATTTTTTCCTACCACGGTTTCCCATCTAAGATTGCTAAGTTCTATATTGGATGAATAGACACCTGACATTCCTAAATAATCGTATCCGAAATTCCCGTAAATATTAAAGTACCGGTAATCATTACGGGG
>DATCWN010000105.1:0-15999 GCA_036566285.1 Hanamia sp. | reverse complement strand
TCAGATGCCACGCCCATGCTGGAATACACAAAGGAAGTGGTTTATGTTAATGATTATGAAATAGCCATTATAAAAGCAGGTGAGCTCATTCTTAAAAACCTGGGCAACGAAAGACAAATGCCCTACATTACCAAACTGGATATGGAATTGGCCGCGATTGAAAAGAACGGTTATGACCACTTTATGCTGAAAGAAATTAATGAACAATCCATCACTATTTATGATTGCTTACGGGGACGCTTAGACGCAGCAAAAGGAACCATCACCATGAAAGGGATCCAGGACAATATTGAAGCGCTCATTAACGCTCCGCGATATATTATCATCGCCTGCGGTACAAGCTGGCACGCAGGGCTGGTGGCCGAATACATCATTGAAGAAATTTGTCGCATTCCTGTGGAAGTTGAATATTCTTCCGAATTCCGATATCGGAATCCCATCATCAACAAAGGAGACGTAATCATTGCCATTTCACAAAGCGGGGAAACCGCAGATACCTTGGTGGCCATTGAAAAAGCAAAACAACAAGGCGCTTTTATTTTTGGAATTGTAAACGTGGTAGGCTCTTCGATTTCACGTGCCTCACATGCGGGTGCTTACACACATGCAGGCCCTGAAATAGGCGTCGCTTCTACAAAAGCCTTCACGGCGCAGTTAACGGTACTCATGATGATTGCTTTAAAAATTGCAAAAGAAAAAGGCACTCTTGAAGGAACTAAATATGCAGAGCTTTTATTTGATCTGGAAAATATTCCTGAAAAAGTGGAGGCTATTTTAAAGAATGCCGGATTACTGAAACAGATTGCTGAAAAATATAAAAATGCTAATAACGCACTTTATCTTGGCCGTGGTTACAATTTCCCGATTGCCCTGGAAGGTGCTTTAAAACTGAAAGAAATCTCTTACATACATGCTGAAGGTTACCCCGCAGCGGAAATGAAACACGGTCCTATAGCATTAGTTGATAAAAACCTGCCGGTCGTTTTTGTGGCCACTAAAGACGAATACCATGCAAAAATTGTAAGCAATATCCAGGAAATAAAAGCGCGGAAAGGAAAGGTGATCGCCATCATTACGGAAGGAGATGACGTGATACCTTCCATGGCTGATGATGTATTTTTTGTACCCGCCGTAAACGAAATAATAGCGCCGCTTTTAAGCGTGATTCCTTTGCAATTGCTTTCTTATTATATAGGGGTGGCTAAAGGTTGTGATGTAGATAAACCGCGAAACTTAGCAAAATCAGTAACGGTGGAATAGCGCACTGAACAGGAAAAGCTATTTTACCATATCCATACTACATCAGGTTATTATTTTATATTGCAATTAATTTTTAATGCTTGACTTAAAAGCCCTTAAAGGGTATGTGGTTTATGAATATAATTACAAAACATCCCATAAATAAATTAGGTTATAATTTTATTGCTGCCGCTTATATTCCAAAAGAAGAAGATGAATATTATCTTCGGAATAAGCAAAACGACAATGGAATTGATTACCGAAAATTATCAGGGTCTGAAATAGAAATCCTCATACGCAATGGCAACACATCTGATGACTGGGGAAAAATTTATGTTTCAAAAGCGTTTGATCCAGCATTGGTAAAAAATTCAAACTTTCACGGATTAGTGCGGATTGGAAAACTCGAGCCTTATTATCTTGAATTTCATAATCTGAGAATGCCTGTAGGTATTTATAATAGCCAGATCATCAGTTGTGATTTTGGCCACAATGTTTGTATCAATAATGCGAATTATCTGAGTCATTATATTATCGGAAATGAAGTAATGATCTCCAATGTAAATGAACTGGCCACCACGGATTATGCAAAATTTGGAAATGGAATTTTAAAAGATGGAGAGAAGGAAGAGGTAAGAGTCTGGATAGAAGTCCGTAATGAAAACGGCGGCAGGCGCGTAGTTCCGTTTAATCGTATGCTGCCTGGTGATGCTTATTTATGGAGTAATCATCCTGAAGATGAATTGCTGATGGAAAAGTTCAAACAGCTTACTGCAAAAGAATTTGATAAAAAAAGAGGATACTATGGCACTATCGGTAATCGTTGTGTTATAAAAGACTGCGACATTATTAAAGATGTAATTATCGGAACTGATGTGTATATAAAAGGCGCCAATAAATTAAAAAACCTTACCATCAACAGCGACGAAGAAAGAACTACACAGATAGGTGAAGGCTGTGAAATGGTAAATGGTATTATTGGCTTTGGCTGTAGAATATTTTATGGAGTAAAAGCAGTGAGGTTTGTAATGGCTGCTCATTCACAATTGAAATATGGAGCCAGGCTGATCAATTCTTATCTCGGAAATAATTCCACGATCTCCTGTTGCGAAGTGCTGAATACGCTTATTTTCCCGGGGCATGAACAACATCATAATAATTCATTTTTATGTGCTTCGGTCATTGAAGGGCAAAGTAATATTGCCGCAGGCGCCACCATTGGAAGCAATCATAACAGCCGTGGCGCAGATGGTGAAATTATTGCCCGGCGCGGTTTCTGGCCGGGACTATGCGTAAGTTTAAAGCACAATTCAAAATTCGCATCGTTCACCATTTTATCGAAAGGCGCTTTCCCTTACGAAATGAATATCACGCTTCCGTTCAGCCTTGTCAGCAATGATATTGCCAATGACAAACTGGTTATCATGCCGGGTTATTGGTTCATGCACAATATGTACGCGCTCGCACGAAACGCATGGAAATTTGAAAACCGCGATAAGCGGACAGAAAAGATTCAGAGAATTGAATACGATTACCTGGCGCCCGATACCATCAACGAAATGTTTACTGCCATTGCAGTTTTATCAAAAATGGAATTGGATACTAATGGAAACGGAACTCTTGATGGCATAGAAAACAGCCATAGAAAAACAGAAGTCGTTAAGGTAGAAAAGTCAATTGAATTGTTTAAAGAATTAATTTCATTTCATGGAGTGGTTCAATTAATGGAGTATATAAAAAGCAATACCTTTTCTTCTTTTGAAGAATTAAAAAAAAGTATTCCCGTAAAAATTACAAGAAGCGAATGGAAAAATATTGGGGGCCAGTTAATGCCTTCTTCAAATGTGGAAACACTGAAGAAGAAAATTAAAACAGATAAAATAAAGTCCTGGAGCGAAGTTCATGATTTCTATCGCCAGGAAGGCGTTGAGTACAATAAAAATAAACTGGTACATGCTTATACTTCCCTGCTTGAAATTGAAAATATTACAACAAAGCAGTTTACTCCACAATTTTTTAAAACTCTTCTGCAAAAGGCCACTGAAACTAAAACATGGATGAGCAAAGGAATTTATGAATCAAGAGAAAAAGATTATAAAAATCCATTTAGAAAAATGGTTTACGAAACTAAAGAAGAAATGGATGCAGTGGTAGGCAAAATTGAAGACAACCATTTCATACAAGATCAGTTTAAGGAATTGGAAAGTTTTAAAAAGACAGTAAAAGCTTTAATGAAGAAATTTGGAGAGTAATTTTCTGAGAAAAAAATCAAATCACTCACAAAAACGATTCCACAGCAAGCGCATAGCCCTTTAGTCCAAATCCAAAGATAGTTCCTGAGCATTTGGCGGAGATATGCGAGTATTTTCTGAATTCTTCACGGGCCTCTATGTTGGAAATATGCACTTCTATTACAGGAATATTTATAGCTGCAATCGCATCGCCAATGGCAATGGAAGTGTGCGTGTAAGCGCCGGCATTTAGAATGATTCCATCCATTTTTTGCGCAGCCTTCTGTATTTCATTTATCAATTCGCCTTCTACATTACTTTGAAAATAATCAAAGTCAATGTTCTCATATTTTTTTCTTAGTTTTTGAAAGTAATGTTCAAAGGTTTCTGATCCATAAACACCCGGCTCCCTTGAACCAACAAGATTTAGATTCGGACCGTTGATGATTGCTATTTTCATAATCACAAATTTTAAAAGGTAGCAGGTAGCAAGATGAGCACATCTTCACATTTTCACATTAGCATATTAGCGCATTGGCTAATTGGCTTTCTCCATCATCTTAAAAAATTCATCAAATAAATAACGGCTATCATGCGGACCTGGCGTTGATTCGGGATGATATTGCACCGAAAATGCAGGACGGTCTTTCAGCCTTATTCCTTCAACAGAATCATCATTTAGGTTGACATGAGTAATCTCAATATTTTCAGCTTTCCTTACAGAATCAGCATCCACACCAAAACCATGGTTCTGCGTTGTGATCTCGCATTTACCTGTAATGAGATTTTTTACGGGATGATTTAATCCTCTATGCCCGTGATGCATTTTAAAGGTAGGGACATTGTTTGCAAGGGCCAGTAATTGTTGTCCGAGGCAAATACCAAAAAATGGTTTCTTTGCATCCAGAATCTTTTTTACCGTGTCCACAGCGTAATCCATTGGCTCCGGATCGCCGGGTCCATTACTAATAAAATATCCATTGGGCTTAAATTTTTCCAGTTCCTCAAAACTTGTTTTTGCGTTATATACTTTTACATAAGCGCCTCTTTCTACCAGGCAATTCAAAATATTTTTTTTGATACCATAATCTAAAACCGCAATCCTGGTCTTGCTATTTTCATCCCCGAGAGAATAAGTATTTGTTGTAGAAACTTTCGAGGCCAATTCCAAACCATCCATTGAAGGAACTTTACTTAACAATTGTTTAAGCTCCTCTACATTATTATTATCCGAAGAAATGATGCAATTCATAGCACCGGCATCGCGAATATGAATTACCAAAGCCCTACTGTCAACGCCATCAATGGCTACAATATTTTGCTTTTCAAAATATTCCTGCAAAGAATTATCGGCGGCAAATCTGGAATATTGCTCTTCAAGATTTCTCCCAATAATGCCTTTTACTTTTATAGAATCGCTTTCCACTTCTGCGTTATTGATTCCATAATTTCCAATATGGACATTATTCATGATTACTACCTGGCCATAATAGCTAGGATCTGTAAAAACTTCCTGGTAACCGGTCATACCGGTATTAAAACAAATTTCACCAGTGGTAGTTCCTTTTTTTCCAAAAGCCTTGCCATAAAAAATATGACCATCTTCTAAAATTAAAATTGCGGGTTGTGCAGAGTGTGTATCAGACATAATATTTATTTTGCAAAGAAAAGAAAATGATAGCAAAGAAGGAATACTAAGCTTCATTTATCTTATAAATTATTTTTTATTTTTAAACAATTTTTTTTGTTCAAAAAAAATGTCCCGATAAACGAGACATTATAACTTTATTGAACAATCAATTCGAACATTTATTCTTGAGTTTTAGACGGTTCGTTTTCAGTATTTGTTTCCTCAACAGGAGCCGCAACTTCCGGCTCAGCTTCTACCGTTGCCGAGGCTTCGGGCTTAGCTTCTGCCTCCACCGGTGTTTCCGTTTCTTTCACTTCTTCTTTCGGTGTTTCCGCCTTTTTGCCTCTTCCTGCTCTCCTGGTTTTTTTAGTGGTAGTTTCTGCCTCGCCAATTCCCTTACCGTAAATTTCATTATAATCCACCAATTCAATCATGGCTAATTCCGCATTATCCCCTACTCTTTTTCCGAGCTTAATGATCCTGGTATATCCGCCCGGCCTTGATGCGATCTTGGGCCCAATTACATCAAATAGTTCTTTTATTGCTTCTTTATCCTGCAGACGGCTAAATACCAGACGACGCTGATGAGTGGTGTTATCTTTCGATTTGGTAATCAAAGGTTCCACCCATGGGCGCAAAGCTTTTGCCTTGGCTAATGTGGTTACTATTTTTTTGTGTTGAAATAGCTGGCAGGCCAGGTTGCTTAATAAAGCTTTTCTATGGCTGGCAGTTCTGCTTAAGTTGTTGATTTTATCTCCGTGACGCATGACTGTTTTGTTTTAATACCTTGTACCGTGTCAGGAATTACAAGGTTAATTTTTTAATGAGCCAATTAGCTAATGTGCTAATGTGCAATTTACTAAATTGGCTAATTAGCTAATTGGCTAATTAACCAATCAATTATTCGTCGTCTAATTTTAATTTACTAAGATCCATTCCAAAGCCAAGTCCTCTTTCATTCAACACCTGCTCAATTTCACTTAAAGATTTCTGGCCAAAGTTTCTAAATTTCATAAGGTCTTCCTGCTCATATTGAACCAATTCGCTTAAAGAATTAATCTTAGCTGCTTTTAAGCAATTGAATGCCCTTACAGAAAGATCCAAATCTTCCAAAGGAGTTTTCAATACTTTACGCAGTTGCAAAGTTTGTTCATCTACAAGGTCTTCTTTCTTTTCTTCTTTATTATCGAAAGTAATATTTTCATCGGTAATAATCATCAGATGCTGAATCAAAATTCTGGAAGCTTGCTTTACCGCTTCTTCCGGGTGAATAGTGCCATCTGTAACCACATCCATTACCAGTTTTTCAAAGTCAGTCCTTTGCTCTACCCTTGTATTTTCAATGCTGTACTTTACATTTTTAATGGGAGTGTAAATAGCATCCACAGGAATGTATCCGAAGTGAGAGCTTTTTTCTTTGCTTTCTTCTGCGGGAACATAACCACGTCCTTTAGCGATAGTGATTTCAATATCAAGCTTTGCAGAAGTATCCATAGTGCAAATCAACAATTCAGGATTCATCACCTCGTAAGATGGAGTAGCTTCTCCAATCATTGCGGCTGTGAATTCAGATTTATTTTTCAATGATAAACTGATTTTTTCAGTACCCGGATCCTGGTCAGTTGTCTTTTTAAAACGAACCTGTTTCAGGTTTAGAATTATTTCAGTTACATCTTCTGTAATACCTTTTATGGTTGCAAATTCATGGTCGGCGCCTGCAATGCTGATACCAACGATAGCGTAACCTTCCAAAGAATTCAGCAATACGCGGCGAAGCGCATTACCAATCGTTACGCCATATCCCGGCTCTAACGGACGGAATTCGAATTGTGCTTCAAAATCGGTACTTTTCTGGAGAACGATTTTGTCTGGCTTTACAAAATTTAAAATGGCCATTTTTTATTTTGTTTTTATTTGATTTAAAATTTTTATTTCCCTTCTAAACTTACGGGAAGGATGATTACTTACTGTATAATTCTACAATAAGTGATTCTTTAATATTTTCAGGAACGCTTTCTCTTTCAGGATAAGTGATGAAAGTTCCCTGCATAGCGCCTTCGTTCCATTCGATCCAGTTAAATTTAGGATTTTTGGGCCTCAGGTTCACTGTGATATTAGTATTGTGAGCCGTTTTTTCTTTTAGCCCTATCACATCTCCCGGCTTTAAGGAATAAGAAGGAATGTTCAACACAACACCATTAACAGTGATATGTTTATGCGAAACCAATTGGCGGGCAGCCTGGCGGCTTGGGGCGATGCCCATCCGGAAAACGGTGTTATCAAGTCGTGCTTCCAGTAATTTTATCAGCAATTCACCGGTAACGCCACTGCGGCGTGCGGCTTCATTAAATGTATTGCGGAATTGCTTTTCCAATAAGCCATAAGTGTATTTGGCTTTTTGTTTTTCGCGAAGCTGAAGAGCATATTCACCAAGGCTTTTGCGCTTGCGTGCTGCTCCATGCATACCCGGAGGGTTGCTGTTTTTTGTTAACCATTTTCCATTACCTGTAATGGGTTCTCCAAATATCCTGGAGATCTTGGTTTTAGGTCCTGTGTAACGAGCCATAATTTATGTATTGATTTTTTAGTGTCGGTGCATCATCAGTAAAAATCAAAAATGAATGATACACCCTGTTATGAAATATGTACGAAGTACGACGTGCAATGTTTGATGTTATTTACATCGTACATCAAGCATTGTTATACTCTTCTCTTCTTGGGAGGCCTGCAACCATTATGTGGCAAAGGAGTAATGTCTTTGATCATTACTATCTCAATACCGGATTGTGAGAGGGATCTGATGGCGCCTTCACGTCCTGAACCAGGGCCTTTTACAAAAACATCTACTTTCTTTAAGCCCGCATCAATAGCCACTTTAGCAGCATCGGCTGCGGCCATCTGAGCGGCATAAGGTGTGTTCTTTTTAGAACCTCTGAATCCCATTTTGCCGGCAGAAGACCATGAAATAACCTGGCCTTGCTTGTTGGTCAAACTAATAATGATGTTGTTGAAACTTGCCACAATGTGGGCGTCTCCGTAGTGTTCTACTTTTACAATTCGTTTTTTTGAAGATGCTTTAGGATTGCTTCCTTTCGCATTTGTTGCTTTTGCCATAATAAATTCTGATAGGTAATCTTTAAAAATTAATTCCGTTCCCCGTTATGAGGCGCGGCTGAATCAATCCTCCTTCCGGCTTAAGAGATCTGGTATTGATTCAAAAAAATAAGCCTTATAAAAACCAGAAGCCATGAGCTTCAGCTTTGAGCTGAAAGCTCATGGCTCACTGCTAATTTTATTTCTTAGGCGCCTTTTTCTTACCGGCAACGGTTTTACGTTTTCCTTTACGCGTACGGCTGTTGGTACGGGTACGCTGGCCACGCAATGGCAACCCTTTACGATGTCTTATTCCACGATAGCAGGCTATATCCAACAAACGTTTGATGTTAGTCTGAACTTCACTGCGTAAAGCACCTTCGGTTTTTAACTCTGCACTTATAATATTTCTGATAGCGGTTTGCTCCTCATCATTCCATTCATTCACTTTTTTATCATAGCCAATATTCGCTTTGTCTAAAATATAACGGGCAGTGGAATGTCCGATACCATATATATAGGTAAGGCCAATTTCTCCCCTTTTGTTCTTTGGTAAATCTATACCGGCAATACGCGCCATACTTTTTATTTTTGATTTTGAGAATTGCGATTTTAGATTTTATCGCGATTCAGGCTTAATTTAATTTCAATTATTTTCTTAAAATTGGAGACTAGAAAAGGGATTACAATAAATCCAAAATCTTCACCAATTTACACTTGACTATCCCTGCCTTTGCTTAAAGCGTGGATTCTTTTTGTTGATAACATATAGCCTTCCTTTTCTTCTCACGATCTTGCAATCAACGCTTCTTTTTTTTATTGCTGCCCTTACTTTCATGATGTCACTTTGTTTTTTTTAGCTGTGAAAGCTTTGTTATTTATATCTAAAAATGATGCGCCCCCTTGAAAGATCATAAGGGCTCATCTCTACTCCAACTTTATCGCCCGGTAAAATCCTTATATAATGCATACGCATTTTACCGGAAATGGTTGCCAAAATCTCATGGCCGTTTTCAAGCTTAACCCTGAACATTGCGTTGGATAAGGCTTCCAGAATTGTACCGTCTTGTTTAATGAGTGCTTGCTTGGCCATATTGTTTTTGGGAGCGCAAAGATAAGTTTAAATATTTAATTTTTTGAAAAAAAATTACATTCAAATTTTGCTCCAATCTTTCAAAATTCAAAAAATTTATTTGAAAGGATTAATGCTTGCCAATACAGTACAGCAGCTAAAATCTTTACAAATGAATTTCATTCTGATTATTTCTTTAAATTTACACACCCCATGAAATTAAAATTTATGAAAAAAAACATTTTGTACCTGTTGATTGCAATTATTGCCTTTGGTTCCTGCGAAAAAAAAGATAATCCCGAACCAAATCCACCTGCAGAAGATACCTACATTAACGCAACAGCCGGAAGCACATGGAAGTATCATGAAACGAATTCCTCTTCGGGTACTGCGCAAGAATCAGAATATACAGTTACCTCTTCCTCAAAGGATACAACGATAAACAGCCGTAGCTATCATATTTATAATTATTCTTACGGGGGTAGTCAGTATCTTAATATTTCAGGTCATGAATATTACCAGTACGATTCTATTTCCGGTGGATTAGGACAAATTTTTGAAAGATTATATTTGAAAGATAATGTGGCGGTGGGCACTAACTGGACACAGAATATTTCAGTCTCTGTACCAGGTTTACCTTTTTCTGTGCCGGTTACCATCACAAATACTATTGCGGAAAAAGGAATTGCCAAAACGGTGAATGGGAATAATTATACAGATGTGATACATGTTTCCACAAGCATTACTTCTACTTCGATTCCAACAGGTCTTACATCAGATATTCATTCTTATTATGCGAAAAAGTATGGCTTAATTGAAAGCTCGGCTATCGTAAGCCTGAATTTCCTTGGGGTGGTGCAAAATATAAATGTGGTCACCAAACTAAATTCAGCTACTTTAAAATAGTTTAAAATGCCTGGTTGGTAAGATGAACCTTGGTCATAGCCTCATAATGGTTTTGTAATTGATGAAGATAGATTGGTTGCATGATCACTCTTTTTTCATCGCGGTACCATATTTCAAAATTTGAGAAATTATCCTGGTCCGGTGTCTGAATCCGGAAAGCTCCCTTCATATATTTAATGGAGCCATCATCATTCACATGTTTTTGGAATTTCATTTTCAATAATTGTTCCTCATCAAGAGGGATGGGATAGAGGTCTTCGCTTTTAAAGTAAAACTCCTGTACACCATTGTTTACAGCAATTTCCTTTTCATCGTTGTTGAAATCGGTTACTTCTCCTTGCCATGCCTGTCCATCGCTTTCGGCAAGTACATAATCTCCTTTCCTTAGTTCGCTGAATTTTATCATAATGAAGAATTTTTGCTCAAGTTAATAAAATTGTTTTATTGTCCAATCTATAAATGGTTGAGTTGTTTGATTGTTGAATTGTTGTTGCTGAATGGTTGTATTTATTTTCACATTTTCCAATTAGCATATTAGCACATTACTCCGCCCAGCTCATCACGTAATTTTCATCTTCGATTTCAAGTGCCTGTTTGGTCAATTGCAATGGATGAAATGTATCGACCATTACGGCAAGCTCTTTCGTTTCTTTCATGCCAATACTTTTATCAACCGCTCCGGGATGCGGGCCGTGTGGAATTCCTCCAGGATGCAATGTAATCATGCCTCTTGTTACATGCTTTCGGCTCATGAAGTCTCCATCCACATAATAAAGCACTTCATCACTATCGATATTACTATGGTTATAAGGAGCAGGAATTGATAAGGGATGATAATCGAACAGACGCGGAACAAAAGAACAGACCACAAAATTGTGTCCTTCAAAAGTAAGGTGCACGGGTGGCGGCTGATGCACTCTTCCTGTTATCGGTTCAAAGTCATGAATGGAAAATGCAAAAGGATAACAACATCCATCCCATCCAATTACATCAAACGGATGATGCAGATAATGAATCCCATACATCATTCCACTCTTTTTTACCATCAATAAAAAATCTCCTTCCTCATCAAAGGTTTGTAAGTTTTCGGGAACCCTTATATCTCTTTCGCAGTAAGGTGAGTTTTCAAGTAACTGCCCATAATTACTCAAATACTTTTTAGGGTAACGGACAGGGCTAAATGATTCTACAATAAAGAGACGATTGTCTTCTTGATCAAATTCGATCTGATAAATACAACCCCGCGGAATAACGAGATAATCTCCATAAGCAAAAGCAATTTCACCATATTGTGTTTTCAGTTTTCCGCTTCCTTCATGCACAAAAATGATCTCATCAGCGTCTGCATTTTTATAGAAATAATCAGGCATACTTTTTTTAGGCGCAGCCAAAGAAATATGGCAATCATTATTTACCAAAACAGGTTTCCGGCTTTGTAAATAATCATCTTCGGACTTTACATTAAAGCCCTGAAAGCTGCGGTGTTTCAGCATTTTTTCTTCAGCTATTTCCGGAAGAACAGAAAATGGCTTGTCTGTTTTTATAATCTGGGTGGGCGGATGCGAATGATAAAGCAACGAAGAGTCTGAAGAAAAACCTTCCGTAGAAAATAATTGTTCTGAATACAAGGTTCCATCTGGTTTGCGAAACTGTGTATGGCGCTTGTGAGGGATGGAACCTAATTTATGATAATGCGGCATAATTGGTAATTTTAAAAATTTACTCTTTCTTACTCAAAAGCACTGATGTAAAATTACTAAAGAAATGGCCAATCTATTTTATCACAAAAGAAGCAGTAAGCTTTTTCAAAAAAAATTTCCAACCCTGTAAAAATAAAATGATTGTATTTTTATAGCTATTGAAAATATTAAAAAATATTAAAAAATTGAAAATGAAAAAATCCATTATTCTTGCATTTCTATTTTTATCCTTGCATTCGCTGGCCCAAACAAATGTTGTGAATATAGTACCCAAACCGGTTTCGCTGGAGTTACATTCAGGTAATTTTAATTTTACTCCTGAAACCATTATCATTGCTGGTAGCCGCGAAAAGGCAGAAGCTGAAATGCTGAATCTTTATTTAAAGAAATTATATGGCTTTACACTTCCCGTCAAAACCAAGACCAATACAAAAACCGGGAACACTGTTACTCTTACCTTATTAAAATCCGGTGAAAGAAAAGACGCCTATAACCTGGAAGTGGATTCTAAAAAAATTACCATAAGCAGTAAAGGAAATGAAGGATTATTTTATGGGGTTCAAACTTTATTGCAATTATTACCTTCTTCAAAACTTCAATCTGAAACAACAAACCTTGCATTTGAAGTCCCTCAACTGTCAATAAAAGATTATCCTCGTTTTCAATATCGTGGAATGCACCTCGATGTGGCCCGGCATTTTTTTGATGTTGACTTCGTCAAAAAATATTTGGATTATATGGCTTATCATAAATTCAATAACTTTCATTGGCACTTAACAGAAGACCAGGGCTGGAGAATTGAAATAAAAAAATATCCCTTGTTAACTTCGGTAGGCGGATTCAGGAACGGAACCATTATAGGCCATCATCCGGGCACAGGAAACGACAGCATTCGTTACGGTGGTTTTTATACCCAGGAGCAAATAAAAGAAATTGTAAAATATGCAAAAGACCGTTTCATAACCGTGATACCGGAAATTGAATTACCCGGCCATGCATCCGCGGCCATAGCTGCTTATCCGCAATTAAGTTGTTTCCCCAATGAATCTACAAAGATTTCCCCTAAAACTTCATGGGCCGGAAGCCGCGAGGGCAAACAAGTTCAGCAGACTTGGGGCGTATTTGAAGATGTGTTTGCGCCCACAGAATATACTTTTACATTTCTGGAAAATGTACTGGATGAAGTGTTGCAATTGTTCCCATCTAAATACATTCACATAGGCGGCGATGAATGTCCAAAAACCAACTGGGAGCGTTCTGCTTTTTGCCAGGAACTTATCAAAGAAAAAGGATTAAAAGATGAGCATGGCTTGCAGAGTTATTTTATTCAAAGAATAGAAAAATACCTCAACAGCAAAGGCAGAAAAATAATTGGATGGGATGAAATACTGGAAGGAGGACTTGCACCGAATGCAACCGTTATGAGCTGGCGCGGAGAAGAAGGCGGGATAGCGGCTGCCAAACAAAACCATGATGTAATTATGACGCCGGGTACGTATTGTTACTTTGATCATTCACAAACTAAAAATAAAGATAGCGTTACTATTGGAGGCTATCTTCCTTTGGAAACAGTTTACAATTACGAACCCGTACCCAAAGAATTAAATGCCGATGAAGCCAAATATGTGTTGGGTGCGCAAGCAAACGTATGGACAGAATATATGGGATATCCTTCCAAGGTAGAATACATGATATTTCCGCGGATGAGCGCTTTAAGCGAAGTACTTTGGTCTCCCAAAGAAAGCAGGGATTGGAGCCGGTTTTCTTCTGAACTAACGGAGATATATAAACGCTATAAATTTTGGGGAGCTAATTATTACTCAGCTGAAGCAATTTCGCAATAAAGACGAAAGTTTCATTCAGAAACAGCGGCCAGAAAAGCTGAATGCTTTAATAAAAAATTAACCGGGTCAATAAAACTGGCCCGGTTAATTTTTACTAGTTTATTCTAAAGATTTTTTCACCTCATCAATCATCTTCAATAATCCATCTTTATAAGAATCTGATCCGAGTTCCCAAAACATAATTCCTCCAAGCCCTTTATCTGCCACATATTTTGTCTTCAGCCAGATGGATCTTTTATCATCAAAGGTTACAAACAATTTTTGCGAGGGATTGTAAAGAAAAGGCGCATTTGCCACATCGTCCCAATGATAAATAAAGCCTTTATTTATTGATAAAGCTGAATCCATATTTTTAAAATCCACTCCCTTTTTAAATTTACCCGATTGATAAAGGCCAAAATTCGTGTCCGGAACATTCTCCCACATTCTTCCATAAAACGCTGCCCCTATAATGATTTTATTTTTGGGCACTCCAAGACCGATCAGTTGCGTTACCGATCTGTCGGTTGATTCCGTTTGCTGAGGAGTAGAATACAATGGAGTATGATGTCCGGTAACAGTAGCATATCCGTTTACCAAGTCGTAAGTCATGAGGTTGACGTAATTCACTTCCTTCATTACCTTATCCCATTCTACAGATTCATCAATAAACTTTTTAAATCCCCCTGCTGCAAAACTAATCTCATACTTTTCGCCCAAAGTCATTCGTAGCTGTTGCACGAGGTTTGTAAAATTTTCTTTATCAGCGGGTTGAAATTTATGCCCGGGAAATCCTTCAATGGCCGGGTACTCCCAGTCGAGATCTATGCCATCCGCCTTAAAATCTACAAGAAGCTTTTTTACAGATTCAGCAAAAGCATTTCTATCATTTGCTGTAGAAAAAATATCGGAACAGGTTTTACATCCACCCCATCCTCCCAGGGAAAGGATGACTTTAAGATTTGGGTTTCTTTTTTTTAAACTCACTAATTTTTGAATGGTAGCCGTATCCCTTGCATTGTCGATATTCAATTGATTTCCTTTCAAATGAGAAAAGCTGAAAATGATATGGGTTAATTTTTCAACAGGATAATTATCTATTCTTTCTGCATCTCCGGCATAGTAGGCAATAACGCGGATGCCATCAGCCTGGGCAAAGGCTTTACTACAAAAAATAAGAAGCAGAAAGAGGAAAAAATAGTTGAGTTTATGCATCATGTTGTTTTATAAATGTTTGGAAATAAGTTCGAAGTATCGTAAAAGTAAATAAAAAAGCCAGCTCAAAATAAGCCGGCCCAATGTGTTGGTCAAAAATACCCCACTATTAGGGCGCATCCCACCAAACGCGAGATGTAAGTAAATCGCCACCGGGCACCGCATCATGCGCAGCTTTATAATTCACCGGATTGGAACTTGCTTCAGCCGTAGGATATGGGAATCTACGGGGTATAGTGCCATTGGTGGCATTGTTTGGGTAAACTACCGGAACTAACACCGGGAAACCAGTCCTTCTCCAGTTACTCCAGGATTCATAAAAATCCAACATGCTATTTGTATGAATCCAATATTGCGTATTGATCATTTCAAGCCCGTTAGCTGCATTATAAGGGTTTGCAGTAACATACGCCTGAGCTGTTGCATCTGAAATAGCAATTGCAGGATCATATTGTCCCAGGTAAGTCATTGCGGCAATTATCCCATTGCTGTAATGAGAAGCCGCGCTTCCGCCAATGCCCCATCTTTGGGCTGCATCGGCCAGTAATAATTCTGATTCGGCATAAGTAAGAATGAAAGTTGGGCCGTCTCTTTTTATCATAAATGAACTGGGTGAAGAGTAATCAGGAAAGCTTGTATAACTTGGGTCAGAAGCGATTGTAAGGCCCGGTATGCCGCTTAAATCCTTCCCATTGGGCATGCCCTTTTGAACTGCGGGCGTTGAATTTCCCGTTCCATTCTGATCTTTTGAATTCGGGTCAAGGTATAACTGCGTTACCGATATTTTACTTAAACGCGGATCGTTCGTTGATTTTAAAAGATTAATGAACGTTTGCGACCATTTTACATAATAATTTTCCTGCCCTCCATCGCCTATTAAAATCTGGCTATTGCGGTTAATGGTGGCTCTGCCGCCAGTAGCATCAGCCCGCACAAAAGCATTATCTTCATTGCCTGTCATGGTTTTTCCTTGCACTTTGGTAACATAGGTTTGTGCAGTAGCAGGATCTATTTTTGATAAACGCATAGCAATTCGCAATAATAAGGTATTACCGAATTTCATCCATTCATTAATTTGATTGGCGCTGTT
>DATCWN010000565.1:0-6873 GCA_036566285.1 Hanamia sp. | reverse complement strand
CTACCACAGATTTTAGAAATGATGTGGTAAAAATAAACGTACCCACGCTCATTATACATGGCGACAAGGATAACATCGTCCCCATTGATGCCACCGGAAATGAAAGCGCAAAGATGATTAAGGGATCGAAATATATTGTGTATGAAGGCGCTCCGCATGGATTGTGGTACACTGAAAAAGATAAATTAAACCGCGACCTCATTGATTTTATTTAAAATAAAATGAGCACGGCATCATTATATAACCCCAATATTTTGTGCTGACATTTTAAAATCATGAAGCGTGAATTATATATTACTTGTAAAATAAAACATTCAATCAAATGGTTTTTGATATGGGAATAAGTTTAGGATACCAGGTAATCTATCTCTTCATCCTGGCCATTCCCATTGCGTGCATAGCATGGACATTTACCCACGAAGAAGTGTTTCGTGAACCCAGGAAATTTTGCGAAAGAAAATCAAATGATTGTAAATCACTTCTGCAAAGAAAATTCTTTTATTTATTTACCTGTGAATATTGCTTCAGTCATTATATCACGTTGGCTTTTCTAATCATTACCCGATACCATCTTCTTTACACCGGTTGGCGCGGTTACCTGGTAGCCTTTTTTGCATTGGTATGGATTGCCAATATTTACATGAGCCTCTTTGGATTTTTGCGTGTCGGCATGAAAAGAGAAAACGTGGAAGCTAAAATCAAAGAGGTCGAACTCAAAGAAACGAAGGAAGAAAGTGAGGGGTGATTGGTTTATTTGGTTAAATGGTTTAATGGCTTGTTGGCTAAATCAAAAAGAGGCCGTCCTTTTAAGACAGCCTCTTTCCAGTGAAAATAAGTATTTAATATTTACGAATTAATACCCTGCATTTTGTTGTGCTTCCATGCCGGGGTTGGCATTGATCTCTGCCTGGGAAATGGGTAACAATGTTTTTGGAAAACTTCTATCAATTGATTTAGGCCTGGCAGAAACAGTGATCCCTCCAAATTCATCATTATAGGTAATTGTTTTATTTAACCTCAACAAATCAAAAAACCGCTGCCCTTCAGTAAACAGTTCTTTACTTCTTTCATCCAAAATCATATCTAATGTAATGGTGGAAGCTGTAGCAGCAGCAAGATTGGGCGCCCGTTTACGAATTGCATTCAGGTATTGCGAAGCCAAATCTTTATCAGAATAAAATGCCGCTTCTGCCGCAATCAAATACACCTCCGATAAACGAATGACCTTGATGTTTACCGCGGTGGGAGTCGCTTTGCCATCTCCTTCCAACGAGGTGCTGCCGCTATACTTATAGCTTGCCCCTAAGTGGGTGTCGGAACTTTCATCAAAGCTCATGACACCCCATCTTACGTCATCCGGATCTTCTCCCAACCTGTTAAGAAAATAATCGCTGGCCATAAACCAGCCCAAGGCACTTCCTGATGCATGGCCTTTACGCCTTAAATAAAAACTTAACGAAGATGTTCCAAGATCTGCCTCATTGGGAAAGATGCCTAACTCAAAAATTGACTCGGAACCAAATTGTGACTTCCATGAATCAACCCAGGCAGCATTACTGTACAAAGCGTAAGGCCCATTGTCAATTACATCTTTAGCAGCCGTAAGCGCTTCAGTATATTTCCCCATATAAAGATTTACCCTTGCCTGCATCGCCATGTTGGCATAATAATTTATGTACCCATTTGACTTTGATTTGGAAAGCAAAGGCGCTGCGGCCGTAAGGTCGTTCATAATCTGGGTATAATTTTGTTCAACAGTAGCACGGAGCGGCTGTGCAGAAGCATCTAATGGCTCCGTAACATTGGGTACGCCATAAGACGATTTATCATCATTGTATTCTTTACCATAAAGACGCACGAGGTCAAAATACATGAGGGCTCTTGCCGTTAAAGCCTGCCCTTTGTAACTGTCAAAATTTTCGGTTGTCCCTGCGGCTTCAAGCTTATCTATGCTCGATAAAAGATTGTTGACCTGGAGGATGCAATGGTAGATCTGGTTCCAAAAACCTGAGTATGAATTGGAAGAAACAGAATGATTGAATGTATATAGCGCATCTAATCCCCTACCCTGCGAGAATATAGTAAGGTCGCCGCCTTTGACGTCGCCATACATAATAAAATCTCTGCCATAATAACTGGAACTGGTCATTTTACTCATGAGTCCGTTGATAATCACTTTTGCATCCGCGGCAGTTTGAATGGATGTCTTGGAATCACCGGCATTAGTAGGTGGCACATCAAGGAAATCTTTATTGCATGCTGCGAGGCCAATGATAAGAAGTCCGGCTAAAAATATTTTTATCTTTTTCATTTTTTTAATCTTTAAAGTCATTAGAAACTAAATTCAATACCAAACGTGTATGTTTTTCCGTAGGGAGTTTCCCATCCCCGTGTACCATATTCGTTGACCTCCGGATCTGCAATTTTATATTTTGAAAAGGTTAGCAGGTTGGTTCCATTAATGTAAACCCTGGTATTGGAAAGCCCGATTTTATTTATAACTGATTTGGGCAAACTATAAGACAGCGTGATGTTTTTAAGTCTCATGAAACTTGCATCATACATTTGACGGCTACTGTATTTCTGAGGATCGGTTAAATCGTTACCATCCAGTTTGGGTAAGGTTCCGTTTTTATTGGTGGAAGTCCACATTTCATCATAATAAATCTTTGACCTGATCCTTTCCCAATAATAACCGTCATCTGCTACATCTTTAAAAGCGCCGTCATACAAGTCGCCACCTATTTTATAAATAAAATTGACGCCCAATGCAAGTCCTTTGTATTCTACATCGGTACTGAAACCCCCGAAAACCTTAGGAATGGCGTCTCCTAATATAATGTAATTGGCATCAGACCAGTCGTATGAAGCTCCGCGTCCATTGAGTAAAAAATTTCCTGCTGTTTTATCGGTTGGGTCATTTACATACCACCTGTTTTTACCATTCTCCGGATTCACACCTGCCCATTCATAACCATAGAAAGCCAAAGTAGATTCACCTTCACGGTATATAAATTGAGACCTTGCATCTCCACCGGTAGGGTCGTACCAGATAATGTCTTGTCCTTTTTCATCTTCGGCATTTTTATAAAGTTTGGTAACCTTTGATTTTATAAAAGAGGCGTTTACGCTGGCGCTCCATCTCAGGTTTCCTTTGTTGATAATATCGCCACCCAATTCCAGTTCTAATCCCTTATTATTAATTTCACCAACATTTTTAAGCGTGGAACTAAAACCTGTTACTCTTGAAATAGGTACGTCCTGTAATAAATTTCTTGAATCTCGGTTGAAGTACTCCACAGAACCAGATAATCTTTGATTAAACAAACCAAACTCTAAAGCAACATTGGAAGTATAACTGGTTTCCCATGAAAGATTGGGATCCGCAATAGTACTGATACCACCACCCGCCTGCTCCATATAACTATTACCGTAGCCGGTTAACGATCTCCAGCCAAATAAAGAGGTTGGCATAGTTCCATTGACACCATAAGATGCCCTCAGCCGTAAATTACTAATGGCATCCACGTTTTCCATAAAGGATTCTTTATTGATTCTCCATGATCCAGCAACCGACCAGAAATTGCCCCAGAGACTTTCAGGGCCAAACCTGGAAGATCCGTCGCGGCGGAAAGATGCGGAAGCATAATACTTCTGATTATAATTATACTCTACGCGCGATAAAACGGACAACATGGTACTTCCCCAAGAATAGGCGGAAGCGTCGAAATCACCGGCGGTAGCAACCGTATGCAATGCACTTGAAGGAAGGTCTGTTCCGGTGGCGCGTTGAAAATCTGTTTTATTTTTCTCTGCTTCATAACCTGCTAATAAGCCTAATTCATGAGCGCCAAATTTCTTTAAGTAATTCAATGTGGTTGATGATACAATCCTATTTACATTGGTGGTCATTTCGGAAACAGTACCGTTACTTGCCGCTCCGTTATAGTGTTTGGCACTATAATAAATATGATCTTTGGATTGGGTATTGTCGTAAGAAAATACTGACCTGAGGTTTAATTCAGGAAGTATATTAATCACCACGCTTTCGCTGGCTGAAAGCCTGAGGTTTGAGGCTTCATTCTCCCACTGGTCATCATAATACAAATTGTTGTAAGCAAAACTTCCATACCGGCTGGTCCAGGGTTCATTTGTTTTATAATCTGTAGGCCAGTACAAACCCCAAAGTAAATTACGCGATTGAAAATAATAATTGGCACTGGTGTTCCTGGTGTCGTTATATCCGGATTGTTTGGTTTTCGCAACATTTATATTCGATGAAAATTCTACATGCTTACCTAATTTTTGGGATAAATTTACCCGGCCGGTAATGCGATCAAAATTATTAATCCTTACCCGACTTTCATCTTTAGAGTATGCCAGCGATGAATAATATTTTGTGTTATTATCACCACCGCTTACTGATATATCATGGTTTTGATAAACTGCAGTTCTGAAAAGCGCATCTTCCCAATCAAAGTATTTGCCTTCACGGTTTTCCAATCCATCGGTCATTCCTTTTATCATTACATTCTCATACAAACCGGTACCGGCCGTTTCAAAATAATAGCCATGTTTTTTGAACTTCCCATTCAACCTGTTGAGTGCATCTGAATTGGCAAACGCTTCGGTTCTTCCATTTGAGGTGCGGTAGTCGTGAAAAATCTGGTACAACATATTCACCTGCTCCTGGGTGCTGGCCACCTCATAATTATCTGTTGCCCATGAAGGAGTAAAGCCAACGGAAGATTTGAGACTGATGCTTGGCTTTCCCGCTTTACCTTTCTTAGTATTGATCATCACTACTCCATTGGCTGCTCTGGAACCATATAAAGCGGAGGCCGCAGCATCTTTTAATATGGTAATGGAGGCTATATCAGATGGATTGATGGTATTCATTACATTATTGGTGGAATAAATGTAATCGCTTAACTGGCCTGAATTACCTGAAACCACAGGCACGCCATCAATTACATATAAAGGTTCATTAGAAGCGTTCATCGATCCTATTCCCCGTATATGAATACTGGTGGTAGAACCCGCCTGTCCCGATGCGGAAGAAACCTGTACCCCGGAGGCCTTACCAGCTAAAGCATTTTGAAAGGAGGTGGAAGGAATATCCTTGATATCCTCCTGGTTGATTACAGAAGCAGATCCGGTATAAGTTCCTTTTGTCGCAGTTCCATAGGCCACCATGATTATTTCATCAAGGGCTTTTACATCTGGTTCCAAAGCAACATTCACCACATTTCGCCCGCTTACCGGTACCTCTGCACTTCGAAAGCCCACGGAGGTAAAAATAAGGACAGCGCCCGAAGGCACATTGTCAATGGCATACTTTCCATTCGCATCTGTAGCCACACCCTGCGAAGTTGTTTTCACAAGTACGCTGGCAATAATGCCTGTACCCTCTTTTGTAGAGGTAACAGTGCCGGTTACCCTGTTTTGTGTTTGCGAAAAAAGTGCGAAACACATCAGCATGTTGCATAAAATTAGTAATGATCTTTTCATGATGATTTGAGTTCATTTAGATAAAAAATAATGATTCAGTAGTAATTAAGAAATGGATTTTCGTATTAATCAGGCATTAATAATTGCATTTACAAAAAATGGCAATCATCAAAGAACTATCTTTCTTAGACAGCGCTTTGGAGAAGAATGGGTAATCAACCATAAAAAATTTTCGGTTTCTCATAAACAAATTTTTTAGTTTTAAATAAAAATGGATACTGATAAAGATAGTATAGACAATATTAAGTTCATTAATGATGCACTGAGTTTAGATCATTCTAAATATTTAAAACCCTGAGTGGAAAAGTAATGAAAATATATTTATTTAAGAACAGGGAATACCAATATTTTAGAAAGTGCGAAATAAAGGTTCCCGGGAAAAGCGAATGTTTTCTATTAAACTTCCTCCTCCATATTCATACTATTATATCCTTTTAAAAAATCTCTATCCCCTTTGATGGTTTTTATTGCTTCATTGTAATCTTCATTATTTTCAACAGGTTGAAATTCTTCATCTAATTCGATATTTACGATTTCCTGCGGATATAGGTCGGGTGTATTAGGGAAAAGAACTGATTCCTTCCACACTTCTGCTTCGAGGAGGGAATCCTGTTGTGTTCCGGTCAAAAACCGTAAATAATCCGGTAGTACACTAGCAGGAAGTTTACCTCTCCAGGCTCCTTCATTTTTAGTAAAGTAGGAATCAATCGGTTGAGAATTATCGGGAAATTCTAATTGCCCGGTATCTCCCCAAAAAACGGCCAGCTTGGAAAAGCTTTGAAATACAACTCTGCAAGGAATGCCTTCTCTTACAGCTTGTTGCTTGTTCTTACAATTACAACCGGCATCATAAGGCTCTTGAAAAGTGCCATCATGAATGGGCTTCAACCATTTCACAAGAGGAAATTCTAAAGACCTTTTATGCCAAAAACGCGTGTCTTCATATTTAAAGTAAAAGGTTCTTATTTTTTGATAAAGCTTTACCAACAGGTAACCACATTCCGGCGCACTAAAAGTAAAACTGTCTGATTCTTCTTTACCCACCTGGAATTTTATTTCTTCACCGATGTTCGTTTTTAAGGAGCTTTCCAATGAAGCAATTCCTTTTACTCCTATGGTAGCGCCTATATTACTTTCGAACGTATTGGTGTGAGTTTCTTCAAATCCGGACCGGTTAATTACTTTTAATTCCCGCTTGTTATTACACCGCAATGTAAAAGGAGTAGGCTCTATAAGTTGCCATTCTTCCCAAACATGACAATCGAGTTTTGTTTTGCCCCTGTTTAAGCTATAGGAAACTTGTTTAATAGAGCGTTTGCCTTCAAAGAAATCTATGTCTTGCATAATTACTTTTTTTAAAGA
>DATCWN010000542.1:0-10266 GCA_036566285.1 Hanamia sp. | reverse complement strand
ATGGGTGATGCTTACCAATCAGTCAGTAACCATCAAAAGCCAATATCTTGATGTAATTAAAAGCCTGAACGAAGCGATTAATCAACTCAATTATCTGAATAATAAATAAAGAAATTAAAATGAAAAATATAATAATCACCTTTTCAATCGGTTTGATTTTTACTGCCTGTACCAATCAAAAAACGCCGGAGCCAACCGCAGCCCCGGTGATGGAAAACGTAATTACCCTTACCGATGCGCAAATAAAAAACGCACATATTGAAACCGGAAAAATAGAACAAAAACAAATTTCATCCATCCTGAAAGTAAGCGGACGAATAGATGTGCCGCCGCAAAACATGGTATCGGTAAGTGTGCCTTTGGGCGGTTATTTAAAATCAACCAAACTCTTACCTGGGGCGCACATAAACAAAAATGAAGTAATTGCTGTAATTGAGGACAATCAATACATTCAGCTCCAGCAGGATTATCTGACGGCAAAGGCACAATTCGGCTTTCATGAAGCGGAATACAATCGTCAAAGAGAATTAAATGCAAGCAAAGCAAGCAGCGATAAAGTGTATGAACAGGCAAAATCAACTTATCAAACTCAAAAAATATTGATTAAATCTTTGGAAGAAAAGTTGAAATTAATCCGCATTAATCCTAATAGCCTGCATGAAAATAATATTTCAAAAAGCATCAACATCTATTCTCCAATTAACGGGTTTGTGTCAAAAGTGAATGTAAACATTGGCAAGTATGTCACGCAAAGTGATGTGCTTTTTGAATTGGTAAATCCTACAGACATTCATTTGAATTTGAAAATATTTGAAAAGGATTTAGATAAAATATTTATTGGACAAAAAGTTATTTCCTATACCAACAATAATCCTGATAAAAAATATCCCGGCGATATTATTTTAATCAGCAAAGATGTAGCACCGGATGGCACTACAGAAGTGCATTGCCATTTTGACAAATATGATAAAACTCTTTTTCCAGGTATGTACATGAATGCAGAAATAAGCGCCAAAAACAATTTACAAAATGTGCTTCCTGATCAAGCGATAGTAAGCTTTGAAGGCAAAAAATACTTCTTTGAAAATGCCGGAAAAAACAAATTTGAAATGATTGAAACGGAGACAGGAGAAAGCGAAAACGGTTTTACGGAAATTGTTTCAAAAGCAGATTTAAGCGGAAAAGAAATCGTAACAAAAGGCGCATATGCATTGCTGATGAGTTTGAAAAATAAAGAGGAAGAGTAAATCAATTAAAAATAAGAATTAAGAATTAGACATTAATTCAATTCAAAAATTTTATTAAAAACAAAAAATATGACTTTACACATCAAAAATATGGTTTGTCTTCATTGCATAATGGCCTTAAAACAGCTACTGAAAGAATTAGACATCTCATATAATCATATTGAGTTAGGCGCAATTATTCTCAAAGAAAAATTATCAAAAGAGAAGTTGGCAGAGCTTTCTGCCGGATTAAATACTTTAGGCCTGGGATTGATCGATGACAGGAGAAGCCGGATCATTGAAAAAATAAAAACTACCATCATCAATCTGATGCATGAAGATGCAATAGAAAATAAATCTTCGGATGTTTTAGTAACGAAATTAAAAGCGCATATTGAAAAAGACATCAGGGAAAAATATCAGTTGGTGCAAGAGTTGAGTAAAACGAAAGATGAATCGGTGGCAAAAGGAAGGGCTTAAAACACTATGATTTGGAACAAATTAAGATAGTTATTGGATGGATAGTACAAAATCATATGTAGATCATCTTCACGAACACTTTATTGATCCCGCAATAATAAAAAATGGCAATTATATGCCACTCTTAGCACCGGGCTATAGCATGGAAATAAAAAATCATCAATAGAATCCTATACTTTTCCAACAGGAGAAATCTGGTTAAAAGAATAAAGAAATGAAAAAAGTTATTTCAGGAATAAATCCGATTCTTTTGCTTTTGTAAAACCATTAATCGAAAATCCTTTAAATTATACTGCAAGTAAAATAGCCACATAATGGCAAACAGCCGCTGACAGTACAAAAAAATGCCACACAGCATGATTGTAAGGATATTTTTCCCACAGGTAAAAAATAACACCCAAAAGATAGAGCCCACCCCCAATAAGAATCATTGTCATTACATCAGAAGGAATGTAGATGAAGAAAGTACGCCCTCCTACAATCATGATGCAACCCATAGCTATGTAAATAATAGTTGATAAAATATTCCATCGCCCGGTAAAAAAAATCTTGTAAATAATTCCTATTGCAGTCAGTCCCCATAAGATTGTCAATAGCGTTATTCCAAACGCATTGTCCATATAAATAAGTAGGAAAGGAGTATAAGTGCCGGCAATCAGAAAATAAATACTGATGTGGTCAAGTATCTCTAAAACACGTTTCACCTGGGCATGTTGAAATCCATGGTAAAGTGTAGAAAAAGTAAAGAGTTGTAAAAAACAAAAGCCATAAATAGCAGCACCAATCACGCCAGGGGTGTTATTGCTTTTAATAGCCAATGCAATAAGAATAGGAATACTTACAATGCCGAAAATAATTCCAAATCCATGTATAATACTGTTTACGAGTTCTTGTTGAATTCGTGAATCGGAATATTGATTTTGCATGTAAGATAATTTGAGACGACGGGCGGCGGTTAAACTTTGTAAAGTTACAACTGCCGTCGCAGCTCTCTATTTTATTACTGATATAATTTTGCGAATGTTTTATATCTGCTTATTCTATGCTTCTGAAGTGTGGCCAATTCTTTCTAAAAATCAAGAAAGCAAAAAATCAAATTTCATTTTTATAAATCGCAATCATCATGACTTTAATTTAATTTAGTGGTAAATACCAATGAGAAAAAGTTTCTTCATTTACGCATGTTGATTTATGATCTGCTCTAATTGGTGAGCCGGGACCACACCGGATTGTCGCCATTTCACTTCACCCTTTTTGAAAAGAATAAGTGTAGGCACTCCCTGAATTCGGTAAACGGATGCTGCCTGCGGATTTTTATCTACATCAATTTTTATAATTTTTGCACTATCACCTATTTTAGTTTTCAATTCTTCCAAAATAGGTTTCATCATTTTACAGGGGCCACACCATTCAGCATGAAAGTCAACAAGAGTGGGCTTTTCTGAATTAATTATTTCTGAAAAAGAATTTGCCATTTTATTTATTTTTTACTTCTTCAAATGTTATTGTTTCCGGTTCATCTGTAATATTTTTTTGAGTAGGCACAGCGCATCCTCCGGCACCACAACAACCTGTATTGGTTACAGCAGTCAGCAAAAAGAAAGCGCCAACAACTCCCATAAGCGTCTCCGATGATTGAAAACCCTGTATGGTAAAGAATATTCCAAATACCAGGCGAAGCCACCTCATAAAATTCCATCCGGTAAATAATGTTTGTTTAATCGTTTGCATAGTTTTATTTATTTAGATAAGATATTCAACAATCAAATTTTGTTTTGCAAATTATACCAGCCGCCTCCATTAAATACAGCCTTGTATCCTTTGGATTCTAATATTCTTTTAGCAGTACCACTTCGCATTCCTGAAGCGCAGCAACAAATAATGCATTTATCTTTATTTTTCAATTTTGATAAATTATTGCTCAACTGATCTACCGGAATGTTGATCGAATTTTTTATATGACCTCCTGAAAATTCATCTTTGCTTCGGACGTCTAAAATAATTGCGCCTTGTTTTACTAATTCGCTGTAATCTGTTTTAGTTCCTAATCCGAATATGTTTTTTATTGCCTCTAACATTTTATCCAGTAATTTTTTTATTTTCTTTTTTAAAAATATTTAAAAACAATCCTCCCATCAAAGCGCCATATAGCGTACTATTTAATGGTTTTGACGTAATGGCGCAGGTTCCGGAATTGCAGCCAATAAAATGATAATAGAGATAGCCAGCAAGTGCTCCCACAAATACTCCTATAATGGTCAGTTTGTATTTGGAAAGAAAATTTTTTATTCCAATCATGTTTTTTTATTTAGGTTAGTTTAGTTCTGCAACTTCCACTTTTTTATTATTAAAAATCAGTTCACCGTTATATGTAACTTCCCAGGTTACTGGTAAAGCTTTTTTCAACATACTGCTTACACCGCAATATTTTTCCTGTGAATCTGTTACTGCATTTAGCGTAGCTTCTTTATTTTCAGCAGCGCCTTTAAATTCGTAAATAACATGGATTGCAATGTATTCTATCGGCACTCTTTTGCTGATTTCTCCGATTACTTTCATGTCAAAATCATCTGGTTTTTTATCGGCTTTTCTTAATATTGCCGCAATGTCCATACCGGTGCAACCGGCAAGAGCCGTTAGTATAAACGGTTTCGGAATTGGCCCGTTATCCTCGCCGCCCACTTTTTCGGGACCATCCATTACAATCGTGTGTCCATTTACCAGTGCGTTGAATTGCATTTTACCCATCCATTGTACTTCTATTTCGTGTGCCATATTTTATTTTATTTTTTTTGTGGTTGAATGGTTTTCTTCTTTGTGGATATTCCCAGAAAATGATAAATAGGACAGAAATTGATAAATACTGTTACCACAAGGAAAGCGGCTATCACCGAAAGAATAATTGCCACAGTACCTGAAATGATGCCGGTGAAATATAAAACTGCCACAACGATTGCTAAAATTATCCTTGCAACTTTATCTACGTCATGAAGGTTTGCTTTCATTTTTATTATTTTAAATTATCAATTACTTTTTTTAATTTTTCCCTCACTTCATTAGCCACTTCACCCAACTTTTCATTTTTTATCGCCATCATAGAAGCCACCGGATCTACCGCTGCAACTTCTACTTTACCATTATCACGCTCCTGAACTATAACATTGCATGGAAGCATGGTCCCGATGGTATCTTCCGCTAATAGGGCCTGATGTGCAAAGTGAGGATTGCAGGCGCCAAGTATTTTATACTTTCTGAAATCCAAATCCAGTTTCTTTTTTAAGGTCTCTTTTACATCAATTTCAGTAAGGATTCCGAATCCTTCTTTTTTCAACTCTTCAGTAACGTTGGAAATAGCCGTATCAAAATCATCATTAACGGTTTTAGAAAAACAATAGCTCATTTTATTTGAATTTAGAATGATTAAATAATTATTTTACAAAGTTGCTTTAATTACAAAGTTTGGTCGGGAACTTATGTTACATAAGGCATCTTAATTATTATTTTTTAACGAACCTACAATTACATGCCCTCTTTTTTTAGTGAGCAGAGTCAGGTTTTGGAATGATACTCATCAGGTGTTTGAATAATTAAACAATTAAAGATATTTTTGTCTTTAATTATTGTTAAAGTATGTTTCCGGATAAATATAAAATTGTGTTGATCATGCTTTTCTGCGGGGCTTTCCTGTATTACTCTTTTTTCTTGTATTCAGCATTACCGGTACAGAATTCAACTGTAAATAAAGAAGCCTTAAAAGGAAAAATAGTATGGCAGCAATACAACTGTAATTCCTGCCACCAGGTTTATGGATTAGGTGGTTATCTTGGCCCGGATCTCACCAACGTATATTCTAAAAAAGGACCCGGTTACATAACCGCTTTTTTAAAATCAGGCACTGAGATTATGCCTGATTTTAATTTGCAAAAAAATGAAATAAACGATCTTTTAGCTTACCTCAAAAATATTGACCAATCAGGGAAATCAGACCCCCGCACATTTACAATAAAAAAAGATGGAACCATTGCCCAGGAATAAAATCGAACTTTCAAAACTGTTTATAATCGTTGCTCTTTTCTTACTCGCAGCAGGAATGGTGTTTGGATTAACAGCTGGACTGCAATATATAATTCCCGGATTTTTAAAAAAAGGTTTGTCCTTTGAAAAGGTAAGGCCATTGCATGTTTCATCGGTGGTGTTCTGGATAATTATTTCTGCAATGGGAAGTGTGCTCACTTATATTCAGGAGCATAGCGGAAAGAAAGTCCGTTTTCTCCCCTTATTAAAAATACAACTGGGTATTTTTATTATTTCCATAATCGCCATTCTTATTTCTTATTGTTATGGTGTTTTCGGCGGAAGAGAATATTGGGAATTCACACCCTCACTTTCATTGCCAATCATTGCCGGATGGATTTTGTTTATAATTAATTTTTTTAGCACTATTGGTTCTTTAAAAAAGCAGCCTGTATATGTTTGGATGTGGATGACCGGAATTATCTTTTTCCTTTTCACTTTTCTTGAATCTTATTTATGGATATTTCCTTACTTCAGAAATAATGTGGTGAATGATATGACGATTCAATGGAAATCATACGGATCTATGGTGGGTTCATGGAATATGCTGATTTATGGTTGTAGTATTTATCTCATGGATAAAATAAGCGGGTCAAAAAAAGGCAGTCATTCTGCCATTGCTTTCGCTTTATATTTTACAGGTTTATTCAATTTAATGTTCAACTGGGGACATCACATTTATACATTGCCCACTCATGGTTATATCAAGTATATCAGTTACATCGTGAGCATGACAGAACTGGTTCTTTTAGGAAGAATCATTTATCTCTGGCGATCTTCATTAACCACCGCGAAAAAATATTTCTACCAAACTTCTTATCGCTTTTTAGTGGCCGCCGATGTATGGATTTTTCTTACTTTAGGGTTAGCGATCTTAATGTCCATACCCGCTGTAAATCTTTACACGCACGGCACACACATCACTGTGGCGCATACGATGGGTGCAACTATTGGCATTAATACCATGTTGCTTTTAGCAGTTGCTTATGATATTTTAGGGAATACCTGCAAGAGTTTTGAGCCATATAAAAAAATGATGAACCGTGGCTATTGGATGGCAAATTTTTCTTTGTTGGTTTTTTGGCTCGCATTAATTGCTGCCGGGATTATCAAATCAAAATGGCAAATGAGTACTCCGCAAATTCCATTCAGTACTATGATGCTGCATTTAAGGCCATACCTGGTCACATTTGTAATAGGAGGCGCTTTTTTGATGAGTGGAATATTGATGATCATTTACCCATTGGTTACTAATCAACTCGCTTGTTACTTTAAACCTATTGGAAAAAAGTTTAGAGTTGATCGCTCAAAATTGGCAATTCAAAATGCTTAACTACCAGCCATCAACTTTTAACTATCAACCTTCAACGATCAATCTTTTTACCTATGATAACAATAACTAAAATTTTTCGTTTCGAAATGGCTCATGCCATTTTCGGCTACACCGGAAAATGTAAAAATATTCATGGCCATTCTTATATTTTGCAAGTAACAGTAACTAAAAGTACAAGTAGTGATGGCTTTATAACGGGGCCTGGATTTATCATGGATTTTAAAGAATTAAAAAAAATAGTGAATGAAAAAATAATTAAGGAATTAGACCACCGGCTTATTTTATCTGGTGAATATTTAAAATTAAATCCTGCCTTTGAATCGGCTGAAAATATTTTCAAATGGAAGATAGAGCCCTCCGCAGAAAACATCCTTATCTATATAAAAGAACAGATAGAAATGGCTTTACCCGAAGAAATAAAGTTGATAAAACTTCAGCTTTATGAAACAGCAGATTCTTATGCGGAATGGATTGCTTAAATTTTCAAAATCCATCACCCATTTCGTGCATTCCAAATAAATCTAAAATTACCGAACCGCTCCACACCCAGTGAGTAAGCCTGATAATCACTTTTGCAGATAGGGTTTCAACATAAGCATACAGGTTACAATAAAGATAAAAGTATCTTTATTTATGATTAGGATCATCCTTTTTTCTGAGTGTCAATAGCTTTTGCAAGAATGTCTTACGTGAATTTTGCATCTGCATTCTAAAAAGTGTATTATATGAAAAAGCATGTTTTTATCTCCTCAATTTTATTTATTTTAATGAATATTTTTTGCTCAGTCACTTTATTAGCACAACAGGAACAAAGCGAAGAATTAAAAATTAACATTCAACTCCGGCCCCGTGCAGAATTCAGAAATGGTTTGTTTACTCCCATTTTAGAAGGACAGAAACCGGCATCTTTTGTTGCACAACGCAGCCGTATAGGATTAAATTATTCGAAAAACCAAAAGTTGAAGATAGGCTTGAGTACACAAGTTGTAACCACCTGGGGAAATGATCCACAGGTTCAGTTTACCGCAAACAATGTTTCTTTGTATGAAGCGTGGGCACAACTTTATTTTAATCCCGAATGGAATATAAAATTGGGCCGCCAGGTATTTTCTTATGATGATGAAAGAATACTCGGAGATTTGGACTGGAATAATGCTGCCCGCAAGCACGATGCAATTTTGCTTAGCTTTGAGAAAACTAAATTTACTGCAAACCTTGCATTAGCGTACAATCAAAACGCTGAAAAAGTTACCAGCACATTTTATGATAATCTATTAAGCCAACCTTACAAAGGCATGGAATTTTTATGGATGAAATATAAATTGACCGATGCTTTGGCTGTTTCATTTCTGGGAATGAATCTTGATATGCAGAATAGAATTGATTCTTCTGTTTCTCATTTACAAACGGTAGGGGGCAATGTTTTTTACAAAAAACAAAAGCTGAACATAACCGGCACCTATTATTATCAGATGGGAAATAAACCGGTTAAAAATTCCTCTTCCATAAAAACCAATGCCTGGATGGCCGCAGCTAAAGTTGATTATAATATTGATAAAAGATTTGGAATAGGAGGAGGAAGTGATTATTTGAGCGGAAGTAACATGAATTCAACTTCTGCAAAGGTTACTTATTTTAATCCCTTATACGGTACTCATCATAAATTCTATGGATTCATGGATTACTTTTATGTTTCAAGCCCACATAGGAATGTTGGCCTTTGGGATTCTTATTTGAATCTTAAACTTAATGCAACTGAAAAATTAAGCTGGCAACTGGCGTTACATCATTTTGAAGCTACCGGTAATGTGATTGATTATTCCGGCAACAGATCGGGGCACACTTTAGGGAATGAAGCCGATCTTACCTTTGGATACAACGTAATGAAAGATGTAAAACTTACGGGTGGATATTCACAAATGTTTACAGGCAATTCTATGAAATATGTGAAAAACATTTTACCTAATCAAAGTATAAAGTCGGTTCAAAATTGGATTTGGTTGTCGCTTAATATCACTCCTGAAATTATAGTTTCAAAATCAAAGTAAAGAGGATTCAATAGAGTATTTAATTTGATCATGAATAATTTCTGAACATGCATTTGAACTATTAAAAAGCTCAATACTTTTTCAAAAATCAATTTTTTGTTTTCGATGATCACAATAAAGAAAAATTTCTAAGCAACCTTTTTTCAAAATCTTCATTTGCCTTTTTTAATATTTTTATTGAATAATTATTAAAATGAAAGGCAAAATTTGTATAAGTGAAACAACTCTTTTAGGAACATTTGTTGGATAGGTGGGAAATAGTTTTCTAATGTAGTGAGTTGCTATGAGTGATTCTTACCTCTTATCACTTAAACTTTTTGATGTTACTTAGGTAATAAGGTTTTTGGGATTTACCGTTTCAGGCTGTCCTTTCAACTTTGAAAGAGTCACCCGGAAATAGCAAAACTATCAGGGTTTTATTTTATAATAATTCAATCGTGTTCCTTCCCAATTTCACAATTCCTTTCTGCTCCATCGTGCGCAGCAGGCGGCTTACCGCTTCTCTGTGCGTATTCAATTCGGTGGCTATTTGTTGATGAGTTATTAATAAAGCGGAAGTATTTAATGCCTCTTTTTTCTTCTCTAAATAGTTCAGTATTTTTTTATCCAAACTATTGAAAGCAATTAAATCTATTACTTCAATCAGTTCTGCAAAACGGCTGCTGTAAGTACTATTTATAAATGCTTTCCATTCAGGGTATTTGAATAATTGATCTATTAAATCGTTGGGCACCATCAATACTTCTGTTTCATCTTCGGCTATTGCTTTTATCATACTTTTTTTTCTGGACTGGCAACAGTTAACTGCCATAGCACAGGTCTGCGAAGGATATAAATGATATAAAAAAACTTCACGCCCTTCTTCGTCTTCTCTTACAATTCGCAATACACCACTAAGCACAATGGGTACAAAAACCAAAGTTTCTCCGGGGAAAATTAAAACGTCATCCTTAGTGAGCGTTTTGCGACGCGACCTGGAATTTATTTCTTCTTTTAGAAGGGGATTTGAAAATAAAGAATTAAGAGTATTCATGTTTTGTAAATTTTCGATTTTCTTTTTAGAAAGAATTGGTAAAGTGTGCAACAAAACTTCTTTGGACCGTGG
>DATCWN010000244.1:0-9988 GCA_036566285.1 Hanamia sp. | reverse complement strand
TATAAAGACCCAAAATTATTTTTCTTTTTACCCTATCTTTGCGGCCTAAAATTTAAAGATCTTGGCAACAAAGTTTTCTAAAGAGACTTATTTATACTGGTACGAGCTGATGCTCTTAATCCGCCGATTTGAAGAAAAGGCCGGCCAGTTGTATGGGATGCAAAAAATTCGCGGATTCCTCCATTTGTATATAGGGCAGGAAGCAATAGCTGCAGGATGCATGACGGCTACCACCCCTGATGACATATTTATTACTGCTTACAGAGATCATGGACTTGCCATAGCTAAGGGAGTTTCTGCTAAAAGTTGTATGGCGGAATTATATGCTAAAGCTACCGGATGTAGTAAGGGTAAAGGTGGAAGCATGCACTTTTTTGGTGTAACACAAAGGTTCTTTGGCGGCCATGGAATCGTGGGCGCACAATTGGGTACCGGCGCCGGGCTTGCTTTTGCAGAACAATATAAAGAAACCGACAATGTGGTCCTTTGTTTTTTCGGCGATGGAGCTGCCCGCCAGGGAATATTGCATGAGACTTTTAATATGGCCATGCTCTGGAAACTTCCAGTGGTTTTCATTTGCGAGAATAACGACTACGCGATGGGAACTTCTGTAGAAAGAACCTCTAATGTAATTGATATATACAAGCTCGCTGACGCCTATGAAATGCCCGGTGACCAGGTGGATGGAATGGCTCCTGAAACTGTGCATGATGCCGTTACCAGGGCAGTAAAGAGAGCACGGGAAAAAGGCGGCCCCACTTTACTCGAAATAAAAACGTATCGCTATAAAGGCCACAGTATGAGTGATCCGGCAAAATATAGAAGCAAAGAAGAAGTGGAAGAATACAAGCTGAAGGATCCAATAGAAACTACGGTGGTGAAATTGAAAAAGCAATTCGGAGTTACAGATGAGGATATTGAAAAAATAAATGACCGTGTAAAAAATGAAGTGGACGAAGCGGTAAAGTTTGCTGATGAAAGCCCTTATCCCGATGATGATGAAGCTTTAAAAGACGTTTACATGCAGAAGGATTATCCTTTTGTTCTGGATTAGAAAAAAAATAAGAAATAAGAAATACGGAATAAGGAATAATAAAAACAAAAAACCAATTAATGGCGGACAAAAAAGCACATAAACAAGAGGTGAACGTAGTAGAAAAAGCCCGTGGCTTTTGGGAAGATTATAACAAACCGGTAACCTATATCGGTTCTGCAATCATACTTCTGATAGCAGGATGGATGATCTACAAGTATATGTTCAAAATTCCAAAAGAAGAAAAAGCAAACGAGGTTGTTTTTGTAACACAAAAGTATTTTACCGATTTTACCAATGCCACCGATTCTTCAAAAGCGTTGATAGCAGCTAAAGTTTTGAATGGTGATGGTACCAATCCCGGAGCGTTGAAGATCATCAATAATTATTCGGGAACTACCGCCGCCAACTTATGCGAATATTATGCGGGCGCCTGTTACCTTCATCTTGGGCAATTTGATAAAGCCATTAAATTCCTTAAAGATTTTGATGCTGACGATGCCACTCAGATAGAAAGCCATGCTTACGGAATGCTCGGCGATGCCAATGCAGAGTTGAATAAAAATGATGAAGCGCTCAGCTATTATAAGAAAGCCGCGAATGTAAATACGAAGGATGATTTTACATCGTCCGAGTTTCTTTTCAGGGCAGCGTTGTTTGCAGAGGCAACCGGTAAAACAAAAGAGGCTATTGATTTATTTAAAAAGATAAAAACCGATTACCCGCTTTCAGAAAAAGCCGCTGACGTAGATCGCTATCTTGCAAAATTGGGTGAGTTTTCAGAATAAAAGAGAAGGAACAAAATGGCAATCGTAAACGAAAATCTATACAATATAAATACAGGCATTCTACCAAAGGATGCCTTTATTGTTATCGTGCATACTGAATGGAATGCCGCTATTGTAGATAAATTATTGGAAGGCTGCGTTAGCATGCTCCAAAATTTTGAGATGAGAAATATTAAAATCATAAAAGTTCCCGGGGCTTTTGAAATTCCTTTTGCCATAAAAAGTTTCTGGGAATCGTATCATAATAAATTTGAAAGGCCACAGGCATTCATCGCGCTGGGTTGTGTATTGCGTGGCGAAACCCCACATTTCGATTATGTGTGCCGGGCAGTTACGGATGGCATTTCGCATTTAAATCTATCATTGCCGGCGCCTTCCATCTTTGGCATTCTTACGGTAGATAACCAGCAACAGGCCGATGACCGTACCGGCGGCGCTCACGGACATAAAGGCGAAGAAGCCGCTCTCTCCGCATTAAAGATGATCGAACTTAAATATTCAATGAGTTAGGTTTTTCTTTTACCTTCATGGCTCTCCGTTTTTAATTTATCCTTCTAATGAAAGTTCAGTTATTCATACCGTGTTTTGTTGATCAATTGTATCCGCAAACTGCTTTCAATATGGCTAAAGTGCTGGAGAAAGCATGTTGCGATGTAGCCTACAATACCAATCAAACCTGTTGCGGGCAGCCTGCGTTTAATGCCGGTTTTTGGAATGAAGCAAAAACAGTAGCGACTAAATTTATCAAAGATTTTGACAACACGGATTACGTGGTGGCGCCGTCCGCATCCTGTGTAGGGTTTATTAGAAATTATTATTCCAGGCTTTTTGAAAATTCATCGCAGCATAATGTGGTAAAGGATCTTTCAAAAAGAATATTTGAATTCACTGAATTCCTGACCGATGTTTTGCATATAGAAAACTTTGGTGCAGAACTAAATGTGAAGGCTACGTATCATGATAGCTGCGCCGCATTAAGAGAGTGTAAAATAAAAGAAGGGCCGCGCAGGCTTTTGCAAAAAGTAAAAGGTTTGCAATTGATGGAAATGGAGGACACTGAAACCTGTTGCGGGTTTGGGGGCACCTTCGCTGTAAAATTCGATGCCATTTCCCTTGCTATGGCCGATCAAAAGATTCATCATGTTTTGGATACCGGCGCATCGCATATTATCTCTACCGATTCAAGCTGCCTGATGCACCTGCAGGGAATTATTGATAAAAAAAATCTTCCTTTAAAAACCATGCACATTGCCGATGTGCTGGCAAGCGGGTGGGAGTGATGCCGACGTGCGAGGTACCATGTTAGATATTCATTTCTAAAAAAGCTTTTCAAGACCCTCTTCAAAAAATCCCCAGAAAGGCTTTTTAGGTTTCATATATTTTAGCCCAAAAGCAACAATGCTTTTTTCTTTGATGTAGGCGATGGCTTCCGGAATAGAATCGGTTACCAGATAAAGCTCGTCATCATTTCCCGAAATGGTTCCTGCTTCAACCATTTTCTGGTTGTGATCCAAAATTTTCTGATAAAAATTTTTATCAAAAATAATGATAGGAAACATTCCTATTTTTTTGGTCTGAACCAAAGTAAGCGCTTCATAAAATTCGTCCAAAGTGCCAAAGCCTCCGGGCATCACAATAAAAGCGTAAGAATATTTTATCAATAACATTTTTCTTACAAAAAAATATTTGATATCAACCCATTTATCGAGGTAAGGATTATGATTTTGCTCATGCGGCAATACGATATTACAGCCTACACTTTTACCGCCAACATCTTTAGCACCGCGGTTGGCAGCTTCCATTATTCCCGGGCCGCCACCGGTCATAATTGTAAATCCTAATAAGGCAACCTGCGCTGATAATTCCCTTGCCTCTTTGTAAAATGGATGGTCGTCTTTAAATCTGGCAGATCCAAAAACAGTAACACAAGGACCTACAAAATGCAAAGCCCTGAACCCTTTTATAAATTCAAAAAAAACACTCAAAGTATATTTAAAATCTTTCCAGCGACTTTGTGGTCCTTCAAAAAACCGGATTTCTTTTTTCGTCATTAATTCATTTTCTTTTTTCAAACTAAACGGTTTTGATTTTTTCTCTTTCTTTTTTCTCATTCAAGCAAAAATAAACATCCATAACCATTTAGCTATTTTATAACTTAACGTCAAATTTCCAAAAATGAATAACGGGAAAAAAGTGAATAAAAAAAAAAGTAAGCTTCTAAAATTTTTATCCCTATTAGGTCCCGGACTTACTACTGGCGCTGCTGATGATGATCCTTCCGGCATTGCAACTTACTCGCAAACAGGTGCCAGGTTTGGTTATGGGCAATTGTGGACTGCTTTGTATATGCTGCCTTTAATGATGGCGGTACAGGAAGCCTGCGCACGAATAGGAATGGTAAAAGGGAAAGGGATTGCCGGAATTTTAAAAGTGCATTACAATTCTAAAATTTTATATTCGGTGGTGGCGCTTGTGACGATTGCAAATATTATCAATATTGGTGCGGATATTGGCGCAATGGCAGAGGCTGCTAAATTATTAATTCCGCTGCCATTTGCTGTATGGACTTTATTGTTTACTGCAATTATTTTACTGCTCGAGATTTTCACCACATATAAAGTGTATGCAAAAATTTTAAAGTGGCTGGCTCTTTCCTTGCTTGCTTACCCAATTACTGTCTTTGTGGTTCAGCTCCCCTGGCTTACGGTTTTAAAGGCCACTTTTATCCCTCATTTTGAACTTACGTTTGCATTCTTTTTTATTATCACAGGCGTGCTGGGAACCACCATTTCTCCATACATGTTTTTTTGGGAAGCTTCGCAGGAAGTGGAAGAAGTAAAAGATAAAAGAATGTTGCGAAAAGGAATTCCACAAATAAGGCCGGGCAATATCTATCGCATGCGGCTGGATAATAATGCAGGGATGATTATTTCAGAGATAACAACATGGAGCATTATGGTTGTTGCCGGTACTGTACTGCACAACAGCGGAATTACAGATGTGAAGACCGCAGCAGATGCAGCCAAAGCCCTTGAACCCTTAGTACATTCATTTCCCAATGCCGGATATTTATCTAAATTTATTTTTTCAATAGGCATCATCGGGCTTGGATTTTTAGCAGTTCCTATTCTCTCCGGATCTGCAGCCTATGCGGTTTCGGAGGCAGTCAACTGGAAGTCAGGCCTGAATTTAAAATTGAAAAAAGCGCATGGTTTTTATGGGATTATTACAATTGCAACCATTATTGGTTTAATCATCAATTTCGTAGGCATCAATCCTGTAAAAGCGCTGATATATGCTGCGGTTTTGAATGGAGTGGCTGCTATTCCGCTTTTATTTTTAATTATAAAAATATCTTCCAATGAAAGAATTTTAGGAGAATTTACAAGCAGAATGCTTTCAAAAATATTGCTGTGGATCACTTTTATTGCGATGGCAGCAGCGGCAGTGGGAATGGTTTTTATGATTTAGTTTTTAAGTTAAGTGGTTTGTTGTGCAAAGATTTAATTCGCCAAAACAAGTAACAATTTTTATCCTGGTTAACCAATTAACTACTAAAACTAATAAACTAATTACTCAACCAACCCAATCATTTCCTTTGCGTTTTTTATAGCATTGCCACCAATATCGTTGTTGAAATAAACAAAAGCGCTTTTGGTTTTGGAAGATTCCTCTATCGTTTTTACTACTTTTTTTAAATCGGCAAGAGCATAAGGTGACTTGTACAACTGAGGCACACCGTGCATTCTGTAATAAAGCAAAGAAGTATTTTCAATGATTTTATCAGGCAACGTTGGATGGCTCATTCCTGAAAAACTAATTTTGTTTTTTCCCAGAATTTTATAAACTTCATCATTCCACCAGCTTGCATGCCGAAACTCAACTACGTTAGGATGCCGGTGATGGAGGCTGCTAATAATCTTATCCAGGTTTTCCTGATTATAATGAAAGGAGGGAGGAAACTGGAATAATAAACAGCCAGTTTTTTCTTTCAATCCTTCATGAACTGTTTGGTAAAAATCAGCAATTAAATTCTCACAATCGTTTAGCTTTTTATAGTGCGTAATCATCCGCGGCGCTTTTACCGCAAAAGAGAAATCCGGAGAGCTTCTTTCATACCAGCTTTTCAGCATGGAGGCCTGTGGAAAGCGGTAGAAGGTAACGTTTAATTCAAGCGTATTAAAATGCTGACAATAAAACTCAAACCACAATCTTTGTGGAACGTCTTTTGGATAAAATATTTCTTTCCAATCTTTATAATAAAAACCTGAACATCCTATATGCCATTTCATTTTTTTTAAATTTAGAATTATGAATTAAAGCGAATTCTGATAGCATCATTTTTAAAACTATTGCAAGATGTATTCTATCACTACCGCTGGCTTCTAAAAAATAGATACAATTTCCTTGCTACAATATCATTTACTTTTGAGGCAATAAAAAAATCTGTTACAATAAATGATAAAAGAAGAAGAAAAAATAATTGAACAAATAAGACGATTAGAAAATGAAAGCCAGTCTTTGGAAATCGATAAGGACGAAAGAGAGGTGCTTTTAAAAAAAGTAAATGACTACACCGAATCATTTTTGAATACGCTTCCGCAACAAAAAGCTTATGAAAAAAAAGGCTATGAAAAAGACAAAAGAGACGATGACATTCAAATAAAAAACGGAACCGATGAGATACAAGACGTGCTGGATTTGTTAGAAGAAAGGATAGACAAAACAGGACTAAATCCTGCATCCGGCGGCCATTTGGGCTACATTCCCGGAGGGGGCATTTATGCTTCTGCTTTGGGAGATTATATTGCGGCTATCACTAACCGTTATGCCGGTGTATTTTATGCCTCACCCGGCGCAGTGCGTATCGAAAATGCCCTGATCAACTGGATGGGAAAGCTTATTGGATACACGGATAATTTTGGCGGAAACCTTACTTCCGGTGGAAGCTTCGCAAATCTTATAGCCATAGCCACTGCAAGAAGCGCCGGAAAAATAAAAAGTAAAAACCTGGAAAGCACAGTCATCTATGTTTGTCAGCAGGCGCATCACAGCATTTTGAAAGCATTGAAAATAACCGGCATGGAAGAATGCATCATCCGCATTATTGAATTGGATGATCATTTCAGAATGAATATTGATAAACTTCAATTGCAAATTGATATAGATAAAAAAGAAGGCTTGCATCCATTTTTACTTTTGGGAAATGCGGGTTCCACCGATGTAGGCGCCGTGGATCCTTTGTATGAAATGGCGGCCATAGCAAAGGAAAATGATTTATGGTTTCATGTAGATGCCGCGTATGGTGGTTTTTTTCTTCTAACAAAAGAAGGAAGAGAAAAAATGAAGGGGATTGAGTTGGCCGATTCGGTAATTATGGATCCGCATAAAGGATTGTTTATTCCTTATGGTTTGGGAATAGTAATGGTAAAAAATGTGCAGCATTTATTGGCGGCAAATAATTTTGATGCCAATTATATGCAGGATACCAAAAGCCAGGAAAATGAATATTCTCCCTCACAGCTTTCTCCTGAATTAAGTAAACATTTCAGAGGCTTACGCATGTGGCTTCCTTTGAAACTGCATGGAGAAAAACCCTTTGCAGCAAGCCTTGAAGAAAAGATATTGCTTACCCGGTATTTTTATGAAAAAATAAAACTGCTGGGATTTAAAACCGGGCCGTTCCCTGATCTTTCTATCATTATATTTTGGTTTGAACCCAAAGAAGGAGATGCCAATGATTATAATAAAATGATTCTCAAAAGAATTCAAAACGATGGAAGGGTATTTATTTCGTCCACTCTTATAAAGAATCAATTTCTGCTTCGCTTTGCGGCACTGTCATTCAGGACGCATATAGAGCACGTAGATTTATTATTAAGCCAGTTGAAAGATTGCATTAAAGAATAGAAGTAAAGAGAAATCTTTTTCTAAATTAAAATGTTATCTATCAACCTGACATCACTTAAATAAGCCGCAATCAAAATAACATGCTCTTCTGAAGGTTCATAAGCCTGTGTCAATTCAAGGTTTCCCGCTTTTGCCAACTCAAGATATTCTATTTTGAAACCAGCTTTTTCTAAATGAATAATAGCGTTCTTTTTTAACTCTGAGAAATTAGTGGAGGTTAAATTTTCTTTTATCAATTGCAGAGATTGGCTTAATTCTGAGGCAAGTTCTTTTTCAGCCGGATGAAAACGCAAGTTGCGGCTACTCATAGCAAGTCCATTTTTTTCGCGAAGGGTAGGGCACACAATTACCTTTATTTCCTTCTTCATTATTTCAATCAATCTTTTTATAACGAGGCATTGTTGAAAATCTTTTTGCCCAATAAATAAATAATCAGGGTTTACCATATTGAGTAATTTTTCTACGATAAGGCATACGCCCTGAAAATGCCCTGGCCTGAATTTACCTTCCAAAATAGTTTCAAGATATCCAAGATCGAAGTGCCTGTCTTTTGATGCGGCATCCGGGTAGATTTCCTTTTCATCAGGAAGGAATAAAATATCGCAGCCATTTTCTTCAAGAAACAAAATATCCTTTTCAATTGTGATAGGATATTTTTTAAAATCTTCAGGATTATTAAACTGAACAGGGTTTACAAAAATGCTGCAAACGGTTATGTCTGCCTGCTTTTTACATTGTTCAATAAGCGATAAATGCCCCGAATGCAAGGCGCCCATGGTTGGTACAAAACCTACGGAAATTTTGGGGGAATAATGTTTAACCAGATGAAAATGTAAGTCTTGGAAATGTTTAAATAGTATCATAAATGCTTTGTAATATAGCTCAACATTGCGTTTAACGTTAATTAAACGAAAAAAAATGGTAACTTCGCGGCCTGTTCAAAAAAGAATATAAAGCTAATTAACCATTTGTAAATGTCGACAAAGAAAAGAATTTTATTTATAGCGAACGAAATGTCCCCTTACCTCGAGATGACAGAATTTGCGGAAATTGTAAACAGGCTTGCAGTAAAATCGAATGAAACCGGAATGGAAGTGCGTTGTATTATGCCTCGCTTTGGAATGATCAACGAACGCAGACACCGTCTTCATGAAGTAGTTCGCCTTTCGGGTATTAATGTTTCTGTTGACGGAGATGATTACCCTTTGGTAATAAAAGTAGCTTCTCTTCCTAACGCAAGATTGCAGGTTTATTTTCTCGACAACGAAGATCTTTTTAAAAGAAAATCTTTATTTCATGATGAAGATGAAAAATGGTTTACTGATAATTCTTTAAGAACCGTTTTATTTTGCAAAGGCGCTTTAGAAACTGTAAAAAAATTCGGCTGGCCTCCCGACATTATTCATTGCAGCGGATGGATGACTGCATTGATTCCCATGTTTATAAAAACGGCTTATAAAAAGGAACCTGTTTTTAGTAATTGTAAAGTGATTTATTCTATCGGGCAAAATACTTATAAAGAAAAGATGGGCCCTGAATTTAAAAAGATCGTTACCATCAATTCCAATATAAAAGCAAAAGACCTCGAGCCATTTAAAGATGGAAGCAACACTGCCATGTTCAGAGGAGGCGCCCACTTTGCGGATGCTATTACTTTCGGCGCCGAAAAAGTGGATAAAAAATTAATGGAAGAGTTTGGAAAAGTGAAAGGGAAAAAGGTTTTGAAATACAATACTGAAACAGATTTAACAGACTATTTACAATTGTATAGCGACCTTGCCGGCAAATAATTTTCCTTATTTTTTATCTCAAAATTTTACTTCCAAGTGTTTAAAAGCCAATACAAAACTGCGGTAACAGGAATTCTGATTTTATTTTTTTTTGGATTAGGCTGTACAAAAATTGACACTACATCTCTTGGTCAGGATCTGATACCGGCTGTTGATAATATCCACACTTTTGATACAAGCCTCAATATAATAGCTAAAAACTTTGATGACTTTTCCACTTGTGATTCTGTTCAAAGGGGTGATCTTCATGCCCTGGGAATTATTTCAAATGATCCTTATTTCGGTAAAACAAATGCCAACATTTATCTTGAGCTAAAACCACAGGTGTATCCCTTTACTTTTCCTGATCATGATGCTGATAGTTTATTTGTTGATTCTGTTGTTCTTGTGTTACAGTACTCTCATTCGTTTGGCGATACCAACCTTGTACAAAAAGCGCAGGTGTATCAGCTGAGAAATAACTTCAA